>NZ_JBFAOY010000004.1:25415-299464 GCF_040675505.1 Streptomyces sp. NPDC049597 | reverse complement strand
CTGGCCCGCAGCTCCTGACCACGTCCGGGAACACGTGTGGTGGGGCGCCGCACAGCGGCTCACGGCCCCCTTGCGCGTCGCGCGAGCCGTCACAGGCGAGCCGTCAGAGGCGCTCGGGCGTGCGGATGCCCAACAGGGCCATGCCCTGGTGGAGCGTGCGGCCCGTGAGGTCGACGAGGAAGAGGCGGTTCTCCACGAGTTCCGCCGGGTTGTCGTCGCTCAGCACCTGGCACTGGTCGTAGAACGTGGTCAGGTGCGAGGCCAGCTGGTACAGGTACGCGGCCAGCTTGTGCGGCTCGTACGCCGACGCCACCTCCGCCAGCACCTCGCCGAACTGATCCAGGTGCAGGCCCAGGGCCCGCTCCGCCGGGGCCAGTTCGAGCTCGGGGTGGGCGACCGGCCGGCGGTCGCCCGCGTTCCGCTTGATCGACTGGATACGGGCGTACGCGTACTGGAGGTAGACCGAGGTGTCGCCGTTGAGCGAGACCATCTGGTCCAGGTCGAACTTGTAGTCGCGCACCGCGGACGTCGACAGGTCGGCGTACTTGACCGCACCGATGCCCACGTACCGGCCGTTGTCGGCGACCTCCTGGTCGGTCAGGCCGACCTTCTCCCGCTTCTCGGCGACGACGGCCGTCGCCCGGTCGATCGCCTCGTCGAGGAGGTCCACCAGCCGGACCGTCTCGCCCTCACGGGTCTTGAACGGCTTGCCGTCCTTGCCGAGCACGGTGCCGAAGGCGAGCTGCACGGCCTTGACCTTGTCACCGAGCCAGCCGGCCCGCCGCGCGGTCTCGAAGACCATCTTGAAGTGCAGGGACTGCCGGGCGTCCACCACGTAGAGCAGGGTGGAGGCGTCCAGGTTGTGCACGCGGTCGCGGATGGCGGACAGGTCGGTGGCCGCGTAGCCGTAGCCGCCGTTGGACTTCCTGACGATGAGCGGGACCGGGTTGCCGTCGGGGCCCTTCACGTCGTCGAAGAAGACGCACAGCGCGCCCTCGGAGCGCACGGCGACACCGGACTCCTCGAGGATGCGGCACGTCTCGTCGAGCATGTCGTTGTAGCCGGACTCGCCGACGACGTCGGGGTCCCGGATCTCCATGTCGAGCTTGTCGAAGACCGAGTAGAAGTAGATCTTCGACTCGTCCACGAACTTCTGCCACAGCGCGAGGGTCTCCTCGTCGCCCGACTGGAGCGCCACCACGCGGTCCCGCGAGCGGGCCTTGAAGTCCTCGTCGGAGTCGAAGAGGGCACGCGCCGCCTTGTAGAGGCGGTTCAGGTTGGACATCGCCTCCTCGCCGGAGGCGCCGTCCTCGTGGTCCAGCTCGTGCGGGTGCTCGATCAGGTACTGGATGAGCATGCCGAACTGGGTGCCCCAGTCGCCGATGTGGTGGCGCCGCACCACCCGCTCGCCGGAGAACTCCAGGATCCGCACCATCGCGTCGCCGATCACGGCGGACCGCAGATGGCCGACGTGCATCTCCTTGGCCACGTTCGGCTGGGCGTAGTCGATCACCGTCGTGCCGGGCTCGGCGGCCGTCGGCACGCCGAGCCGGGCGTCCGCGGCGCGGGCGGCCAGCGTCTCGGCGATCGCCTTGTCGGTGACCGTGATGTTCAGGAAGCCGGGGCCGGAGACCTCGATGTCCTTCAGCACGTCGTTCTCGCCGATCGCCTCGACGACCTTGGTCGCCAGCTCGCGCGGGTTGCCCTTGAGCTTCTTCGCGAGCGCCAGGATGCCGTTGGCCTGGAAGTCGGCCCGGTCGCTTCGTCGCAGCAGCGGGTCGGCGGAGCCGGCCTCCGGCAGCGCTGCTGCCAGGGCGTCCGCGAGACGCTGCTGCACGGTCGAAGCGAGGGAAGGGACCGAGGCCATGAGCTTCCGTTCCTGTCGAGGGGGATGTTCCAGTGGTCAAGTGTCCCACGGCCGGGCAACCGGTTTGCCGGGACGCGGACGCCTTCGGGCGCGGCGCGGGAACTGCGTGGGATCCGGTTTCCCGGTCTGGGAGAATGGTGTACGCGAGTTTCCCGACGTATTTCCGACCCCTAGGAATCAAGGACGTGCCGACCGTGGCTCAGAGCAGCACCGAGACCGACTGGGTCTCCCGTTTCGCGGACGAGGTCATCGCCGAGTCGGAGCGACGTGCGCCTGGCAAACCGGTCGTCGTCGCCTCCGGACTGTCCCCCTCGGGCCCGATCCACCTGGGCAACCTCCGCGAGGTCATGACCCCGCACCTGGTCGCCGACGAGATCCGGCGCCGCGGGTACGAGGTCCGTCACCTGATCTCCTGGGACGACTACGACCGCTACCGCAAGGTCCCCAAGGGGATCGACGGCGTCGACGAGTCCTGGGCCGAGCACATCGGCCGGCCGCTGACCTCGGTCCCCGCGCCGAAGGGCTCCTCCTTCCCGAACTGGGCGGAGCACTTCAAGGCCGCGATGACCGAGTCCCTGGCCGAGCTGGGCGTCGAGTACGACGGCATCAGCCAGACCGCGCAGTACACCTCCGGCGCCTACCGCGAGCAGATCCTGCACGCGATGAGGCACCGCGGCGACATCGACGCGATCCTCGCCCAGTACCGCACCAAGAAGGACCCGAAGGCGCAGGCCGAGGCCCAGGCGAAGAAGTCGCAGAAGCCGGTCGACGAGGCCGAGCTGGAGGCCGCCGAGGGCTCCGGCGCGGCCGCCGAGGACGACGGCACCGGCTCCGCCGGCTACTTCCCGTACAAGCCGTACTGCGGCTCGTGCGACAAGGACCTGACCACGGTCACGGCGTACGACGACGAGACCACCGAGATGACGTACACCTGCACCGCGTGCGGGTTCTCGGAGACGGTCCGGCTGAGCGAGTTCAACCGCGGCAAGCTGGTCTGGAAGGTCGACTGGCCGATGCGCTGGGCGTACGAGGGCGTGGTCTTCGAGCCGTCCGGCGTCGACCACTCGTCGCCGGGCTCGTCGTTCCAGGTCGGCGGCCAGATCGTCTCGATCTTCGACGGCAAGCAGCCGATCGGCCCCATGTACGCCTTCGTCGGCATCTCCGGCATGGCGAAGATGTCGTCGTCCCGCGGTGGCGTGCCCACCCCGGCCGACGCGCTGAAGATCATGGAGCCCCAGCTGCTGCGCTGGCTGTACGCCCGCCGCCGGCCCAACCAGTCCTTCAAGATCGCCTTCGACCAGGAGATCCAGCGGCTGTACGACGAGTGGGACAAGCTGGAGGCCAAGGTCGCCGACGGCACCGTCCTGCCCGCCGACGCCGCCGCCTACTCCCGGGCCGCCCGCACCGCGGCCGGCGACCTGCCGCGTACGCCGCGCCCGCTGCCGTACCGCACGCTGGCCTCGGTCGTCGACATCACCGCCGGCCACGAGGACCAGACGCTGCGCATCCTCAGCGAGCTGGACCCGGCGAACCCGGTCACGGACCTCGACGAGGTGCGGCCGCGGCTGGACCGCGCCGAGAGCTGGATCTCGACCCACGTGCCGGCCGACGCGCGGACCGTCGTGCGCTCCGAGCCCGACACCGAGCTGCTCGGCTCGCTGGACGACCAGGGCCGCGAGTCCCTGCGGCTGCTGCTGGAGGGCCTCGACACGCACTGGTCGCTGGACGGGCTCACCACGCTCGTCTACGGAGTGCCGAAGGTCATGGCCGGCCTCACGCCGGACGCCAAGCCGACGCCGGAGCTGAAGGTCGCCCAGCGTGCCTTCTTCGCGCTGCTGTACCGCCTGCTGGTCAGCCGCGAGACCGGCCCGCGCCTGCCCACGCTGCTGCTCGCCGTCGGCGCGGACCGCGTGCGCAAGCTGCTCGGGGCCTGATCACCCCGACGTACGCGCAAGGGCCCTCACCCCGCACGGGGTGAGGGCCCTTGCGCATGGGCCGTTCCTCGGGCGGTGTGCTCGGCCTCAGGCGATGTGCTCGGCCTCCAGATCGGCCTGATGGCGCTTCTGGAGGCTCGGCATCAGACGCTTGAGCAGCGCAGTGCCGTTCGGGTGCCGGACGCCGTACCGGTCGGCGAGGAGTATGTCGAGGGTCCGGACGTTCGGATAGACCTGGTGCTCGTCCACGTAGTCCTTGTACGCCGGGTACGCCAGCTCCTCGAACTCCTTGTCCTCGGGCGTGAACTCGGCCGGCGCCTCCGGCTCGGGGACGGGCTGCGCGTACTGCTCCTCGTACCCCTGGGCGTCCTGCTCGTCGAACGCCTGCGGATCGGGACCCGTTCCTAGCGGGCGCGTACGGCCGCCGGCGCCCGCGGGGACCGGCACCGGCGCGGGCTCGAACTCCTCGACGTACGTGGGGTCGTACGTGCCCTGGTAGGCGTCCTGCGCCGCCTGCGACGCGGCGAACCAGGGGCTCTCGTAGGCGCCCGGCGCCTCCGGTCCCTCCTCGGGCCGCGGCTCCTGCCGCTCGTCGGCGGTCTCCTCCACGGGCAGCGCCGCCGGCTCGCCGGCGATCGCGTCCGGCGGACCCGGCCGCCGCCGGGCGCCGCTCGGCAGCTCGGGCTGGCCGGCCTGCGCCGTCACCGGCGCGGGCGGGAGCAGCGCGGGCTCGATGCCCGCGGCCGCGAGACCCGCCGGGGCCGTCTCGGACAGCGGAACGCCGTACTTCGCCAGCCGCAGCGGCATCAGCGACTCGACGGGTGCCTTGCGGCGCCACGCCCTGCCGAAACGTGCCTGCAGACGGGCCTGGTAGATCAGCCGGTCCTGCTCCAGCTTGATCACCTGCTCGTAGCTGCGCAGCTCCCACAGCTTCATCCGCCGCCACAGCTTGAACGTCGGCACGGGCGAGAGCAGCCAGCGCGTGAGCCGTACGCCCTCCATGTGCTTGTCCGCCGTGATGTCCGCGATCCGGCCCACCGCGTGGCGGGCCGCCTCAACGGCGACCACGAACAGGATCGGGATCACCGCGTGCATGCCGACACCGAGCGGGTCGGGCCAGGCGGCCGCTCCGTTGAACGCGATCGTCGCGGCCGTCAGCAGCCACGCCGTCTGGCGCAGCAGCGGGAACGGTATGCGCATCCACGTCAGCAGCAGGTCGAGCGCGAGCAGCACACAGATGCCCGCGTCGATACCGATGGGGAAGACGAGGGAGAAGTCGCCGAACCCCTTGCGCTCCGCGAGCTCGCGCACCGCGGCGTACGACCCCGCGAAGCCGATCGCGGCGATGATCAGCGCTCCCGCGACGACGACACCGATGAGCACCCGGTGCGTGCGTGTCAGCTGCATCGCGGCCACCGCATTCCCCTCCCCATCCATAATGTGCGGGGCACAGCCTGGCACATGCCCCCGGAGTCCGTCCTTCCGCCCTCGTGTGCGACCACCGGACAACGGGTGGAAGGCGACGGGCAGTCGGCCGGAAACCGGCCGAAAGCAGGTCGGACGGACGTCGGCACCGGTGGGGGGAACGGTGCGTCGGCGGACGGGACCGGCCCGGTGCCCGTCCGCCCGGCGGCTACTTGTTGGCCGTGGCCACGGAGGCGACGGCCTCCTTCGCCGCCTGCAGCGCGTCCTTCGTCAGGTCCTCGGACGAGGGGTTCTTCGCGCCCGCGTAACCGGTGCCGTTGTAGGTGAGCGTCACCAGACCGTTCTCGGTACGCGCCACGATCACCGCGTAGACGAAGTTCTCACCGGTCTTCTTTAGCGTGTAGTTGACGGTGGTCGCCTCGCTGCCGATCCCGGGCGCCGGGCTGGACTTCACGTCCTTCGCGCCCTCGGTGGCCTGCGTCTTGGCGATCTCCTTCGCGTAGTTGTCCTTCGCGCGCTGCTCGCCGCTGACGGCGAGCGTGGCGTCGGAGTCGTAACGCAGGAAGGAGACGTCCAGCCAGCGGTACTGCGAACCCTTCACGCCGTTGTCGTCCAGGCCGTTCCAGGAGCAGCTGCCACGGCTGCCGGCGTCCGACGACCGGCCGGCCGAACCGGACTTCGCGCCCGGCACCAGGTCCTTGATCGTCTTGCGGGCGATCGACTCGCACGGGTCGGGCAGCTTCGTGAACTTCGCGGGCGCGACCTTCGGCGTCTTCTTCGCCTCGGGGGTGGGGGAGGCGGACGAGCCCGAACCCTCGGGCTTGCCGTCACCGGAGTCCGAGGAGCAGCCGGCGACGACGAGCATCACCGGAACGGCTGCGCAGGCGAGTATGCGGGTGAGTCGCGGGGCTGAACGGTGCATGGTTCCTTCAGTCGGTCGTTCGGTCTGTCCGTCGTCGGTTGTCCGCCGGGCCGGGCGCAGGCTCGGGTCCGTCGGGCGTCGGGTCCGTCGGGCGTCGGGTCCGTCAGGCCGATCACGGCCGTCACGGCCGCCAGGCCACCGTACGCGGCCGCGCGGCGGCCGGGGGCCCGGACGCCGGACCGGCAGCCGGCCGCCCCGGCCGGTCACTCGTCGAAGAGATCCGCCAGCCGACGGGCCACACTCTGCGCCTTTTCCTGCAGTTCCTTGCTGTCCGGGAGCTCCGCCATCGGCGCCGGCTGCTCCGCGTAGACCACCGTGACGATCACGTTCGATGTGCGGAACACCACGCTCACGGTGCGGCGCTGCGCGGTGGACCCGGAACGGTCGAGCACGTCGTCGATGAAGGCTGCGTCGCCGAGCCCCTCCAGGACGCGCGGCTCCAGCCCCGTGGCGGACCCGCCCGGGGACGGGCTGCCGTCGGTGCCCTCCGCGGAGCCGCTGGGGGAGTCGTCGGGGGAGGAGTCGCCCGAAGGCTGTCCGGAGCCCGGCGCGTCCTCCAGAGCCCCAGGCTCCTCGGCCTCCCCTCCGGCCCTGCCTGTCTTCCCGGCCTGGACCTCCAGATCCGGGGTCGCGCCCTGCCCCGGGCTCGCGGTCGCGGTCGGTCCCGTGCTTGCGGTCGCGGTGGGCGAGGAGGTGGCTTCGGGTCCGGGTCCGGGGGCGACGGGCACGGAGGTCGCGGACTGCTTCTCCTCGAACACCTCCTGTGCCCGGTTGTCGTCGCTGACGGCCGGGTCGTAGGACACGACCCGCTCGAAGTCGACCCGCAACTGGTGGGAGGAGTCCGGTGCCTGTCCTTTCCAACTGCAGGCGGCGCGGCGGTCGGTGTCGTACGTCACGGCCGGCGTGCCGTCGAGCACCTGCTGCTGGTCCTGGGGGAGCGTGAGGACGCCGGGCAGCAGGTCCCTCAGGGTGCTCCGCTCGACGGAGCCGCAGGGCTCCGGCAACGTGCGGTACCTGCCCGGGGGCGCGGCCGATGCCGGGGCGCCGTTGGCCTTGGCGTCGGGCGCGGAACCGTCGTCCCCACCACCCGAGGTGCAGCCGGTGAGGCCGGTGACCAGCGCCGCGAGGAGCGCCGCCGCGCCGGGGACGTACGCCTTCCGTTGCACGTGCCTGGCTCCCTTCTCCATGGGTCCCTCTGTCCGGTCCGCGCCACCGCGCCGGGGAAAAACGGTTGTCGGCCGCTGAGGGCCGATGGACACAATGTCTATCGCACGCGCTGCCCCGGATGCCGGTCCGCCGAGCTTTACGCGGTCATTGGCCGGGCATTTGCGTTACATGTCTTTTCGGGGGAATTGAGGAGCTATGTCGTTTGTAGAGGTGCCGGGCGCGAAGGTCCCGATCCGGATGTGGACCGACCCCGCGACGGTCGAGGACGTGGCGATGCGGCAGCTGCAGAACGTCGCCACGCTGCCCTGGATCAAGGGCCTCGCCGTCATGCCGGACGTCCACTACGGCAAGGGCGCGACGGTCGGCTCGGTGATCGCGATGCACGGAGCGGTGTGCCCGGCGGCGGTCGGTGTGGACATCGGCTGCGGCATGTCGGCGGTGCGGACGTCCCTGACGGCGAACGACCTGCCCGGCGACCTCTCCCGCCTGCGCTCCGGGATCGAGCAGGCGATCCCGGTGGGCCGGGGCATGCACGACGAGATGGTGGACCCGACGCGGGTGTTCGGCTTCTCGGCCGGTGGCTGGGACAGCTTCTGGGACCGGTTCGACGGGGTGGCGGACGCGGTCAAGTTCCGTCGGGAACGGGCAACGAAGCAGATGGGTTCGCTCGGATCCGGTAATCACTTCATCGAGTTCTGTCTCGACGAGTCGGGGTCGGTCTGGCTGATGCTGCACTCCGGCTCCCGCAACATCGGCAAGGAACTGGCCGAGTACCACATCGGCGAGGCGCAGAAGCTTCCGCACAACCAGGGCCTGATCGACCGCGACCTCGCGGTGTTCGTCTCGGACACCCCGGAGATGCACGCCTACCGGAACGACCTGTTCTGGGCGCAGGAGTACGCGAAGTACAACCGCGCGATCATGATGGGCATCTTCCAGGAAGTCGTGCGCCGCGAGTTCCGCAAGGCGAAGGTGACGTTCGACCCGGTCATCTCCTGCCACCACAACTACGTGGCGGAGGAACGATACGAGGGCATGGACCTGCTGGTGACCCGCAAGGGCGCGATCCGGGCGGGCTCCGACGACTACGGGATCATCCCGGGCTCGATGGGCACCGGCTCGTACATCGTGAAGGGCCTCGGGAACGAAGCCTCCTTCAACTCCGCCTCCCATGGAGCGGGCCGCAAGATGAGCCGCAACGCGGCGAAGCGGCGCTTCTCGACGCGGGACCTGGAGGAGCAGACGCGCGGGGTGGAGTGCCGCAAGGACTCGGGTGTGGTCGACGAGATCCCGGGCGCGTACAAGCCGATCGAGAAGGTGATCGACCAGCAGAGGGACCTGGTCGAGGTGGTGGCGAAGCTCAAGCAGGTCGTCTGCGTGAAGGGCTGAGAAGGCCGCGTCGTGGGGCCCCGGACCGGGATCGGTCCGGGGCCTTTGCGTTGCCCGTGTGCCAGGCCGTGCCGTGCCGCGGCCGTCAGGTGGCGGATACGGCGGATCGTTCCGAGCCCTGCGGGGCCGGGTGGAGGGTCTTGTGGAAGAACGTCGTCGGGCGCAGGACGCCGGAGGGGTCGGCGGCGTAGTCGGGGACCGTGCCGAGCGGTGTCCAGCCCGCCGAGCGGTAGAGGTGTTCGGCGGTGCTGCCCGTCTGCGTGTCCAGCATGAGCAGGGTGCGGCCAGTCGACCGCGCGAACTCCTCGGCGGTGGCGAGCAGTCGGCGCGCGATGCCGCGTCCGCGGGCCGAGCGGTGCACGACCAGCTTGGCTATCTCGGCGCGGTGCCGTCCGTTGGGCGAGGTCTCGCATCTGAGCTGGACGGTGCCGACGAGCCGGTCTCCGTCGTGGGCGGTCCAGGCGGCGATCCGCTCGTCCGACAGGGCGGGTGCCAGGTCCGACCACCAGGCGGCGGCCTGCTCGGGCGTGAGCGCGGAGGTGAAGCCGACCGACGCGCCGTCGTCGACCGCGTCGACGAGGAGGGCGGCGAGTCCGGGGACGGCTGCCGGCAGATCGTCGGCGGCGAGGCGCGAGAGGGCGATGCGGTCGTTCATCAGAGCTCCCGGTGGACCTTGGAGTTGGACGCCTGGGCACGGGGGCGGACCACGAGCAGGTCGATGTTGACGTGGGACGGCCGGGTGACGGCCCAGGTGATGGTGTCGGCGACGTCGTCCGCGGTGAGCGGTTCGGCGACGCCCGCGTAGACCTTGGCGGCCTTCTCGGTGTCGCCGCGGAAGCGGGTCGTGGCGAACTCCTCCGTCCGGACCATGCCGGGAGCGATCTCGATGACGCGGACGGGGGTGCCGACGATCTCCAGGCGCAGGGTCTCGGCGAGGACGTGGGCTCCGTGCTTGGCGGCGACGTAACCGCCGCCGCCCTCGTAGGTGGCGAGGCCCGCCGTGGAGGACAGGACGACGACGGTGCCGTCGCCGCTCGCGGTGAGCGCGGGCAGGAGCGCCTGGGTGAGGTTGAGGGTGCCGATCACATTGACCTCGTACATCCGGCGCCAGTCGGCGGGGTCGCCGGTGGCGACCGGGTCGGCGCCGAGCGCGCCGCCCGCGTTGTTGACGAGGACGTCGCAACGGTCCAGGGACGATGCGAAGGAGTCGACGGCCGACCGGTCGGTGACGTCCAGCGGGTGGGCGGTCGCCTGGTGGCCGGCGGCGGTGATCTCGGCAGCGACGGCCTCGATGCGGTCCTTGCGGCGGGCGGTGAGGACGACGTGGAAGCCCGCGGCTGCCAACTGCCGTGCGGTGGCCGCGCCGATACCGCTGCTGGCTCCGGTGACGACGGCGACGGGGGTCCGGGCGGTGGTCATGTCGTGGCTCCTCGCGCGTGTGATCGAACTGCGGTCAGGATAGGTCGGCCAGGTGACGTGCCGAAGGCCGCACGGGTCGGGTGGCGGCCCGGCGGGTGGACGCCGTACAGGGGCCGGGCTGCGGGTCGGGTGGCGCGCCCCGGGCCGTGCGGCGCATGCCCGCGTCGGCCGGTGCCGTCGCCGGGGCACGCCGGAGTGACGGACAGTCAGGTGCATAACGGGAGAATCGGTATCTTCGGTTTCATGTATGTGATGCGTAGGGCGCTGTCGGCCGGGATCGCGGCGTTGGTATTGGTGGTCGCCTCGGGGGCGGGCGCGCGTGCGGGCGGGGACTCGGGGCCGCGGGGCGTCGGAGCGGCCCGGGCCGCGGGCACGGCTGCCGGGGCCTCGGGGGCCGTGGCGCCGGAGGCGGACGTGGCGCACCACGGTCATGTCTCGTTGGGCGACGAGTGGCTCAGGATCTCCGTGATGACCCGCAATCACGGTCCCTCCAGCCTGGAGGACGCCACCGTGAGGCTGGAGTTCTCCCTGCGGCCGGTCGGCGGACTGCGGCTGCCCGAGCGCTGCTTGCGGGCGGGCGAACGGGTGGTGCTCTGCCGCACGGGGCCGCTGGTCGCCGACGGGGTCGGCAGCAAGACCTCCATCCGGCTGGGGATCACCGGCGACCCGGCCGAGGCGGTCGTCAGGGTCGCCACGGTGTGGAACGGCGGGGCGACCGACCGGGATCCGGTGAACAACGACCACCAGGTGGTCGCGCCGGCCACCGGGGATCCGTACGCCTTCTGATCCGGGCGCCTTCTGATCCGGGCGGCTTCCGGTCCGGTCCGTCCTCAAGGTCCGTGCATCTTCCGGTCCGGTCCGTCCTAGGCCCCGTGCGCCTTCCGGGCCCGGCGCCGGGACCGGGGCTTCGCCGGCCGGTCAGAGGGCCCCGCGTCCCGCCGCCCAGGCGATGTAGCCGTCGGGGCGGACGAGCAGCGCGGTGCCCCGGCCCGACGCCCAGTGCGCCCGTATGACCCGGCCGGGGACGGCCGGGGTCGCGGCGATCACGGGGGCGGCCTCGTCGGCGGGGCCGATCAGCACGAACTCGCCCTTGCGCAGCAGCTCGTAGAGCCTGCCCTCGGCGAGCCGCAGGTCGGGGGCGCGCCGGCCGGTGAGGGGGTGCGCGTCGCGCGGTGCGCCGTACGAGATGCCGATGCCGGAGACGACGCCGATGGCCTTCCGTGCCGCCGGCCGGACATTGCCGATGAGGCGGGCGGCGAGGGAACGCACCGCGCGCCGGAGGGGAGTGCGGGCCATCGCGAGACGCACGATCGCTCCGCTGCTGCGCAGGACCGTCCTGCCGACGGGGTGCCGCTCCGACTGGTAGCTGTCGAGCAGCCCCTCGGAGTCCGGGGCGAGGCCCTGGATCACCGAGGCGAGTTTCCAGGAGAGGTTGGCGGCGTCCTGCAGGCCGGTGTTCATGCCCTGGCCGCCGGCGGGGGAGTGCACGTGCGCGGCGTCGCCCGCGAGGAAGACCCGGCCGGCGCGGTAGGCCGGGGCCTGGCGCTCGTCGCTGTGGAAGCGGGAGATCCAGCGGGCGTCGTGCATGCCGAAGTCGCTGCCGAGGGCCCGGCGCGCGATCCCGCGTACTTCGTCGAGGGTGACGGGCTCGCTGTCGGGGACCCGCCGGGTGTGGTCCCACCCCATGACGCGGTACCAGCCGTCGCCGAAGGGGGCCATGAAGGCGAACGTGCCGCCCGCTCCGTCGACCGTGAGGAGGCCGGGGGGCTCCTCGGCGAGGCGGACGTCGGCGAGCACGATGGACCTGATGACGGACGCTCCGGGGAAGGGCAGGCCGAGCGCGGTGCGCACGCCGCTGCGGACACCGTCGGCGCCCACGAGGTAGCGGGCGCGCAGGGTGCTGCGCGTGCCGTCCGCACCGCGGAGCTCGGCGGTGACCGACGCCGGGGCGCGGGACTGGTCGAGGCCCGTCAGCTCCGTGCCGTGGCGGAAGTCGACGCCCGCGGAACGTGCCCGGCGCTCGAGCAGCCTCTCCACCTCGTACTGCGGGGTGATCAGGAGGAACGGGAAGCGGGACGGGAGCGCGCCCAGGTCGAGGGAGAGCCGGCCGAACAGGCGCAGTCCGGTGATCGGCGTGCCCTTCGCCACCAGCTCGTCGGCCAGGCCGCGGGCGTCCAGCAGCTCCAGCGTGCGGGCGTGGACGCCGAAGGCGCGGGTCAGGTTGCTGATCTCGTGGGGGCGGCGCTCGACGAGGGTGACCGAGACGCCGACGCAGGCGAGGTCGCCCGCAAGGAGCAGACCGGTGGGGCCGGCCCCGACGACGATCACGTCCGTGTCGAACGCGGCGGGTCCGTCGGTGTCCTCGATCGGCGCGGTGCGGGCGGCGGTGCTGGGCTTGCCGGGCATGGCTGCCTCCGGTGGTCGACGGCTGTGAGTCAACACCTGCTGGCCAACGCTTGTTGGTCAACGCTTGTTGGCAAATGTAGAGCGGTCGGCTCTGGCGTGTCAACGCTTGTTGGCCTACAGTTGTTGGCATGACGACGGAAGCACCCGGCGCTCCCCGCCGCTCCGATGCCACCAAGGCCGCGATCCTCGAAGCCGCCCGCGAGCGCTTCGCGGCCGACGGGTACGAGCGCGCGACGATCCGGGCCATAGCGCGCGACGCGGGCATCGACCCCTCGATGGTCATGCGCTACTACGGCAACAAGGAGGGGCTGTTCGCCGCCGCCTCCGAATTCGACCTGCGTCTGCCGGAGTTGGGAGCACTGCCCGGCAGGCATGCCGGCGCGGTGCTCGTCGCCCACTTCCTGGACCGGTGGGAGCACGACGACGTGCTGACGGCGCTGCTGCGGGCGGGTGTCACCAACGCCGCCGCGGCCGAGCGTGCGCGCTCGATCTTCCGTGAGCAGTTGGGGCCGGTCGTCGCGAGCCTGTCACCGGACCCGGCCGACGCCCCGCGCCGCGCCGCGCTCGTCGCCTCCCAGATCCTCGGCATGGCCCTGGCCCGGTATGTGCTTCGCTTCCCGCCAGCTGTCGAGATGACCAAAGAGGAGGTGGTGAGCTGGCTGGCGCCGACGGTGCAGCGCTATCTGACGGACGAGCGTCCCTGATCTCCGGCCTGCCGCTCCGGGGATCTTTCCCTGCTCGCCGGGGAGCACTCGGGCCTCTTGGCGGGCCGCCCCGGTGCCGAGCCCCGGCCGCCCCGCCGCCCCGCCGCCCCGGCCGCCCCAGCCGCCCCGGCGGCCCGGCGGCCAGGCCTCTGGCGGTGAGGGCCCGGAGCACTGCTCCGTACACTTTCTGCATGACGCAGAAGAAGTCGGACGGCGCCGCGCGGAGCCGGCTCATGGGGGAGCTGTCCACGGCCTCGCGTCGCTACATGGCCTCGTACGCCCTGTTCAACCAGGCCCTCGCCGACCACCTGGGTCTGCATCCCACGGATCTCCAGTGCCTGAACCTCCTGGAGCTCGAAGGCGGCCCGGTCACGACCGGGCGGGTCGCGGAGCTGACCGGGCTCACGACCGGTTCCGCGACCCGGCTGGTCGACCGGCTGGAGCGCGCCGGATATGTGACGCGGGAGCGCGACACGCACGACCGGCGTCGGGTTCTCGTGGCGTGCGTGCCGGAGCGCATGGCCGAGTTCGAGGCGTTGTGGGGCCGGTTGGGCGGGGCGTGGGTGTCGATGATCGACACGTACTCGGACGAGGAGATCGCGCTGCTCACGGCCCATATGCGGCGGACGGTGGAACTGAGCGCGACACAGGTGGAGCGGCTGCGCGCGGGTGACTTCGACGCGTAGGGGCGGCAGCCGGCCCGTGCGGCGGGTCAGCCCTCACGCCCCCGCCGTGCGCAGGGCCGACGCGACGATCGCCTCCAGGCGGGCGTGGTGGGCGCCGCGCCAGTAGACGCGGTCGCATTCGGTGCACCGGGCGAACACGTCGTACGTGCGCTGGGTGCCCTGCTCCAGCTGCTCCTGCACCGAGTCCTTGTCGGCGTCCGTCAGCGGCCCGTTGCACGCCGTGCACCGTGTCCACGGCGCGAGCTGCGGCGCGAACCGTTCCAGTACGTCCGTGAGTTGGTCGTCCGGCCGGTCGCTGTAGACGTACGCGCCCGCCCAGATCTCCCGGCGCCGCAGCAGCCCCCGGTCGCGCGAGAGCAGCACCCGCCGCTCCTTCGCGGACCGGGCGGCCAGGGCGGGATCACCGATGTCCTCGCTCTCGTACGCCGCGTCCACCCCGAGGAGGCGAAGCCGCCGCGCCAGCGTGCCCAGATGGACGTCGAGCAGGAAGCGGAGCGGCGCGCCGGGGACTCGCTGGGGCCGGTCGACGCCTCGCACCTCGACGTGTTCGCCCTCCTGCGGAATGTGCGAGACCGGCACCTGGCGGCCGTCGACCAGCAGACGGCCCGCCTCCGTGAGCGGGACACCGAGCGACTCGACGACATGTCCGAGCGTCGACGAGCCGTCCGTGACGACTGCGGTGCGGCCCTCGCGGCGCTCCGGCGGGAGGAAGAGCCGCAGCTCAGGGGCGACGCTGAAGGTGATTTCCGGTCCGTTCACAGCGCCAGCATGGCACCGGCCGCACGGTGGCAGCCACCGGTTTGCCCAGTGTCCCCGGCTAGACGCGGAACGCGTCCGCGTGCTCCTGCGCCCACTCGGCGAACGTCCGTGCCGGGCGTCCGGTCAGTTCCTCGACGGTGCGGGTGAGCGGCGCGGGTGAACCGTCCGTCGACGCCCAGTAGTCGAGCAGGGCCCGCGCGAACGCGGCGGGCAGATAGGCGGATACGGATTCCTGCCACTGCTCCGGCGTCACCGCACGGACCTCGATGGGCGCCGCGCGGCCCGCGGCGCGTTCCAGGATCGCGATCTGCTCGGTGAAGGTGAGGGACTCGGGCCCGGTCAGGTGGTACGCGCGTCCCCTCCGCTCGGGGTCGGTGAGCACGGCCAGAGCGGCCTCCGCCACGTCCCGTTCGTGGATCGGGTCGCCGTAACTGCCCGGGTACGGAAGGTCGATGACGCCGGTGGTGCGCAGGGCGCGCGCCCACTGGAGTGCGTTTCCGGCGAACGCGCCGGGGCGCAGGACGGTCGTGGCCACCGGTCCGGCGGCAAGGGCCTCCTCGACGGCGAGGTGGGGGCCCGCGACGGGGTCGCCGGCCGCGTCGGCGCCGAGGACCGAGCTGGACGACAGCAGGACGATGTGGGAGACGCCCGCGGTGTGCGCCGCCTCGACGAAGGCGTCGATGTGGGACGGCTCGGCGTACAGGAAGACGGAGTCGACGGCTTCGAGGGCCGCGGGGAAGGACGACGGGTCGTCGAGGGCCAGCCGTACGGGTTCGAGGCCGTCCGGGAGGGCGAGCTTGTCCGGGGCGGCGGATGCGGCCCGGACCGCGGCGCCACGTTCGTACAGCAGGGAGAGCAGGGCGGAACCGACCTTGCCGCGACTGCCGGTGACCAGGGTCGTCATGGGAACTCCTGAAAGAGAGAGCGGGGATACCTTCGTAACGAAGAATCTGCGTGACGCAGATAAATATCCGGGGAAAGGGCCCGCCTCGTCAAGCGGGCCCTCCCCGTCGTCCGGATCGTCCGCTACGGCACGACGCGGAAGTGGGTCGTGACCGGCGCGCCGCCCTCGCCCAGGACGTGGAACGCGACGCCCGGCGGTGCGGTGCGGTCGGTCAGCGTCTCGCCGCTCTCCCACGGCAGGCGCAGCGTCGAGACGACCCCCGGCGCCACCAGCAGCGGACGGCCCGCGAAGGTCGTCGCCCCGGCGGTGTGGGCGTGGCCGGTCAGGATCGCCGGGACGTTGTCCCGCCCGTCCAGCAGGTCCGCCAGGCGGTCGGCGTTCGTCAGGTTCGTCGCGTCCAGGTACGGGTGGTGGATCACGGCCGGCGGGTGGTGGAAGGCGGGCAGGGCGGAAATGTCGCCCAGGTCGTCGAGCGTGCGCTCCAGCCAGGCCAGCGTCTCGTCGTCGAAGCGCCCGGCGTCCTCGCCGGGGATCGTCGAGTCGCACAGCAGGAGGGCGTAACCGTCCACATGATGCAGCCGGTTGACGGGCGACTCGGGGACGGCGGCGGACGTGTCGCCCAGCAGCACCTTGCGGTAGGCGGCGCGGTCGTCGTGGTTGCCCGGGCAGGTGACGTGCGGTGCGGTCAGCCGGGAGAGCAGCTCCGCGGCCTGTGCGTACTCCTCGGGCACCCCGTGGTCCGCGATGTCGCCGGTCACCAGGACGGTGTCGGGCTGCCGCGACAGGGAGTTGAGGTAGGCGATGGTGCGCGCGGCGCGGTCGGTGGCCCGCTGTGTGCCGTCGAGATGCAGATCGCTGATGTGGGCGAGCAGCATGGTTCCCCCTCCGTCATGACTCATGACTAATGGATGGGGGAGTCTATTCCATTAGTCAGCTGCTCAGGAGGTCGAGGCACCAGTCGTGGGAGCGCAGCACGTTCCCCGGCGGGTACTCGACCTCGCGCTCGCCGACGAGCGTGAAACCGGCCTTGCGGCACACGGCGTTGGACGGAATGTTGTCCACGGAGGGGAACGCGTGCAGTGTGCGGTGCCGCCGCTCGGCGCGCGCCCGCTCGATCACCGCCAGCGTCCCGGCGGTCGCGATGCCCCGGCCCTGGAACGCGGGCAGAACGGCCCATCCCGTCTCGTAGATCTGCTCGCCGTCCCAGGTCTGCTCCCAGAAGCCGACGGAGCCGGCGGACCGGCCGGCGTCCTGCCCTTCGGCCAGGACGATGCGGAACATCCGGCCGCGACCGGCGCGGTCGGCGCTCAGCTCCACATAGCGCTGATGCCGCGTGATCAGCTGCTCCTCGGTCTCGGGGCCGCCGAGGTGGTCCGTCAACTCCGGCGCGTTCACGGCGCGCAGCAGCTCGAAGTCGTCCTCGGACCACGGCTCGATCCGTACCTTCACTGTGTCGATGCCCATGCCGGGCACTGTAGGGGCGGGGTACGACGCGGGCCCGGTACGGCGTGAGTTCAGTGCGGGGGACGTGCGTACGCGGTCGGCGGGACGCCCACCGTCGCGGTGAAGTCCCGTACGAGGTGGGCCTGGTCGCTGTAGCCGAGTTCGGCGGCGAGCGCGGACCAGTCGAGCGCGGCGTTGTCCGTCTCGGCGCGCTCCAGCGCCTCGTGGATGCGGTAGCGGAGGATGACCCACTTCGGGCCGACGCCGACGTACGCGGAGAAGAGCCGTTGCACCGAGCGTGTCGACACGCCCTCGGCAGCGGCCAGTTCGGCGACGCGCCGGATCGAGCGGTCGGCTCGGATCCGGTCGACCAGGGCCATGGCCTGCGACGCCTGTGGGTCCGGTGCGGGGGCGAGGCCCAGGAGGAAGGTGTCCAGGGCGGCGACGCGGGCGTCCTCGTCGTCCGGGCCGACGATCCGGCGGACCTCAGCGGCGACGCGCGACGTCCCGGCCGCGACCGGCCCGACGGGCCTCCCGGATCCTTCCGGCTCGTCGGCTGCGCCCCGGGCCGGGCCCAGGTCCGCGTACGCCTGCGTCAGCGGGACCCGGCGGCCCGTCCAGTCCGACACCGGACGGTGCGGCGCGAAGGGCCGGAACCCGCCCGGCCGGAACTGCACGCCGCACACCCGCCCCCGTCCCGCCAGTTTCTGCGTGAACAGACCCAGGCCGACGCCCGCGATCTCGGCCCACGGCTCCGCGTCGCCGTACTGCTGGAACACCAGGTTCACGGACGGGTGCGGCACGACGTGCGAGGCGTACGGCTCGGTCAGGTCCCAGTCGATGAGCCAGTAGTGCTCGATGCAGGCGCGCAGCTCGGGGGCGGGCTCGCGGCGGCGGAAGTCGACGCGGGCGAACAGCTCCCTGGCTTCGACGATGCCCCGGGTGTCGCGTCGCGGACCTGCCATGCGCCGATCGTAATCCGGGTGCTGTCGCGTTTCTTCAAGACCGGGAAGGCGGTGCTCTCTACGGTCGGGCGTATGACGAACACCATCAGTGACTTGTTGCGAGCAGCCGCGGAGCGCTCCGTGCCGGTGGTGCGCGGCATCACCGACGACCGGCTCGGCGATGCGACGCCCTGTGCGGAGTACGACGTGCGGAAGCTGGTCGATCACCTCTTCCAGGTGGTGGTCAACTTCCAGCTGCTGGCGGCCAAGAAGGACGCCGACTTCTCCGTGATGCCGGAGCGTGCCGGGCACGGCCACTGGCGCGAGGAGTTCGCCGCGGAGACCGAGGCGCTCGTCGAGGCGTGGGCGGCTCCGGGCGCGGACCAGGGCGTGACAGGCACCATGAACATGGCGGCCGGCCTGGTCGCAAGGATGGCGCTCGGAGACCTCGCCGTGCACGCCTGGGACCTCGCGCGGGCCACCGGGCAGGAGTACACGCCGGACCCGACGGTGGTCCGTGAGTCGTTGACGGCGTTCGGGGAGCTCGCGCCGAGCGCCCGCGCGATGGGGGTCTTCGGCGAGGAGGTCCCGCTGCCGGACGGGGGAGCCGGCGCCTCCGACCTCGACCGGCTGCTGGCGCTGACGGGACGCGACCCGGGGTGGCGCCGGCCCTAGCGGCGGGCGGCGGCGCGTCGCGCTCAGGGGCTCAGGGTGGGAGCGGCGCGGATGCGGCGTGCGTCACCACCACCGGTGACGGGCGAGCCCGCCCCGTCCGCCCCCTCCGCGCCGTTGCCGCCGGTCACGGACCCGCGCCCCCGCAGACGCCCACGGTCGCCGGTCATGTGCGCGCGCCGTCGGCGTTCACCTCCGTACATCTGCCGGACGGTCACCGTTAAGCTCGCGGGTCACGACCGGCAACAGATGGAGATGTGGACGTGTCCCGAGCGCGTGTGGGTGTGGCCGTACTGACGATGGGCTCCCGCCCTGCCGAACTGCGGGCGCTGCTCGACTCGGTGGCCGCTCAGGACCTTCCCGCCACCCGCGTCGTCGTGGTCTCCAACGGCGCCCCGCTGGGCGACCTGCCGCCCGGCGTCACGGGCGTCGAGCTGCCCGAGAACCTCGGGGTGTCCGGCGGGCGCAACGTCGCCATGGAGCGGCTGCGGGAGTTCGGCGACGTCGACGTGCTCGTCGACCTGGACGACGACGGGCTGCTCATCGAGACGGACGTCTTCAGCCGTGTCGCCGCGATGTACGACGCCGACCCGGCGCTCGGGATCGTCAGCTTCCGCATCGCCGACGAGACCGGATTCACCCAGCGCCGGCACGTGCCGCGCATCGGGAAGACCGATCCACTGCGCGGCGGCTGGGTGACCACGTTCCTCGGCGGCGGGCACGCCCTGTCGATGCGGATGCTGGAGCGGGTCGGCGGCTGGCCGGACGACTTCTTCTTCACGCACGAGGAGACCGATCTCGCCTGGCGCGCCCTGGACGACGGCTGGAAGATCCTCTACGCCCCCGAGCTGGTGCTCCAGCACCCCCGTACGCCTCCCACCCGGCACGGCGTCTACTACCGGATGACCGCCCGCAACCGCGTCTGGCTGGCGAAGCGGAACCTCCCGGCCCTGCTCGTGCCCCTCTATCTGGGCTCCTGGACCGCGCTCACCCTGGCGCGCACCCGCTCGGCTCCGGGCCTGCGCGCCTGGTTCGCCGGATTCGCCGAGGGCGTCCGTACGCCGTGCGGAGAGCGCCGTCCGATGCGCTGGAGCACGGTGTGGCTCATGGCCCGGCTCGGCCGGCCGCCGGTCGTCTGACCTGGCGGACGAGGGGGCGCGGGCTGCGGGCCGGACCAGGCAAGTACCGCTTGGCGGCCCGCCTCGTGCAGACGGCAGCTGACCCGCCTCGTGCAGACGGCGGCTGACATCCTGCCGCCCACGGGGCGATGGGCAGGGGCGGAGCGCCGACCTGCGGCTTCTCGGTGCGCCCGGCGTCGAGAGCCGGCAGCGGTCGGGTGAGGGATCCCACAAGCGGGCCGATCGGTGGCGCGCGGCCGCCAGGAGAGCTATCTTCGAGAGGTAGAACGACCGGTCTTCCTACCTCCTGGAGGCGGCCTGAATTGGCCTTCCCGGCTGGGCTGCCTCCAGGCGGAGACCTGCCCAGGTCGCCGGTGCCCATCGAAGAGAGATCGAAAAGGTTCCATGAAGCCAATCCGCGCCCCGTCCCGGCCGGGGCCCGCACAGAGCCGCCGCTCCACGCGGTCCCGACGGGGTCAGCCTCCCGATCGGATCAGGCGGACCGCGTCGAGCAGGGTCTTGTGGGCGGCCGTCGAGTCGTCCAGGTAGCCGGCTGCCATCGCGCCGTCGTACAGCATCAGCAGCGCACCGGCCGCCGACTCCGGGTCGGTGTGACCGAGCCGAGTGAGCAGCTGCCCGAAGAGGGTGCGGATCCACTCCCGGTGCGACGTCACCAGGCCGCGGACCGGATGGTCGGCGTCCGGGTACTCGGCGGCCGCGTTCATGAACGGCGATCCGCGGAAGCCGCGCTCGCGGGCGTGTTCGGCGATCGCCTCGAAGATCAGGTCGATCGCCTCCGCGGGCGGATGCGCGGCGGCCAGCGGTTCTGCCACCTTCTTGTAGTAGACGTCCTTGGTCAGCAGATAGGCCAGGACCAGGTCCTCCTTGGAGGCGAAGTGGCGGTAGAAGGTCGCCTTCGTCACCCCGGCCTCGGCGATCAGCCGCTCCACGCCGATCGCGCGTACGCCCTCGTAATAGAACAGACGTGACGCAGCCCGGACCAGGCGCTCGCGGGGCGGCAGCTCTCCGTCCTCCGTGGTCCCCTGACGCGTGGTGTCGGTGGTCTTCTGCCCGCTGATGCTCACTTCCCCATTGTGCCTTCGGCTCAGGCCTGAGCGGCCCGCGCCCCTATACGGCCCCCCGAGAGGGCCGTCCCCCCAATCCCCTACGGCCCGAGCAACGTGGCCGTTCATCGAAAGGCTCGAACCATGACTCGTCGTCTCGAAGGAACCGTCGCCCTGGTCACGGGGGCCTCCAGCGGTATCGGCCACGCCACCGCCTTGGAACTCGCCGGCGAGGGCGCCTCCGTGGCACTGGTCGGACGGCGCGAGGACCGGCTCACCGACCTCGCCGCCGAGATCTCCGATGCCGGTGGCAAGGCCCTGGTCGTGCCCGCCGACATCACCACCGCCGAGGCTGCCGCGGAAGCGGTCGAGCGGACCGTCGAGGGCCTGGGCCGCCTGGACATCCTGGTCAACAACGCCGGGCTCATGCTGCTCGGGCCCGCCCCGGGCGCGGACCTGAACGACTGGCGGCGCATGATCGACATCAATCTCATGGGCCTGATGTACACGGCCCATGCGGCGGTCCCCCACCTGGTCGAGGCAGCCGCCGAGGAGCCGCGTCAGGTCGCCGACATCGTCAACATCGGCTCGCTCGCCGGCCGCAACGCCTACGCCATGTCCGCCGTGTACAGCGCCACCAAGTTCGGCGTCGGCGCCTTCAGCGAGGCGCTGCGCCAGGAACTGGCACGCCGGCACGTCCGCGTGTCCGTCGTGGAGCCGGGCAGCGTCGACACCGAACTGCGCACGCACAACCCCGACGTCATCCAGCAGCACATCGTCGCCGCCCTGGGCGACATCGAGCGGCTGCAGAGCCAGGACATCGCCGACACCGTCGGCTACATCGTCACCCGCCCCCGGCACGTCGCCGTCGCCGAACTGCTCGTGCGTCCCACCGAGCAGGTCTGACCACCGAGCCCGCAGTCAGGCGCGGGACAAGGGAGGAACGTCGGCTCACCGACCAGGCTGCGCACCGGACGGTGCGCCCGGCCACTGCGCCACCGACGGGAACCACACACATGGCCCGTTCACGCCTCCACGATCGACACCAGCACTCCCCGACAAGGGCATCGACATGACCACCAGCACCACGCAGCGAACAGCCCGGCACTGCCGTCTCTGCAAGCCCTCGCAGGAGCCGAACGACTACACCCTGTTCCTGCGGCAGTGGGTGCGCGCACCTGCCCGCATGGGGGCCGTCACCCCCAGCTCGCGGCACCTGGCCGAGGCGGTCTGCGCCCCGGTGCCCGAACGCGGGGAGCCCGTGGTGGTGGAACTCGGCGCCGGCACCGGGCCGTTCACCGCCGAGATCCAGCGCCGGCTCGGCGGGCGCGGCCGCCACCTGGCCGTCGAGATCGACCCGCTCCTCGCTCAGCGGCTGCGCCACCGCCACCCGGGGGCGGAGGTGATCCAGCGCGACGCCGTACACCTGCGCCACCTGCTGGACGAGCGCGGCATCGAGAGGGCAGACGTGGTGGTCAGCGGCCTGCCCTGGGCACTGTTTCCCCCCGCCACCCAGCACCGGCTCCTGGACGCGACAGCCGCGGTGCTCGCCCCGGCGGGTGCCTTCACCGCGTTCACCTACCTCCACGCCGTTCCCCTCACCCCCGCCCGCCGGTTCCGCGAGCTGCTGGCCGACCGCTTCGAAGAAGTCGTCCCCAGCCGCACCATATGGCGCAACACACCACCGGCCTTCGTCCTCCACGTCCGCAGACCCCGCCCGTAAGCGCTCCCCTCGAGGCCGACGCTCTGTGGGGAAAAGGAGAGGTTCGGGTCATTCGCGGGAGCGCGCCGCCGGCGTGATCCCGCCTTGCGAGCGCGGTGCGCGCCACCTTCCGGCGGGCGCGGAAGACGGCATGCGCGTCCCGCGGCCGCGTACGCGTCGGCGGCACATGACGAGGGCGGAGCCCGCAAGCCCCGCCCGAACTCCCCGAACTCCCCGAACGCCCCGGCTCAGGGCCAGACCAGGCAGTACGGCTGGTGCCCCGCCTCGTGCAGGCGATGGCTGAAATCCTGCCATTCGTGCAGCAATTGGTAGACGTTGAACGCGTCCCGGGGGCCGCCCCGGTCCGGGACCGTCGACCAGATGAAGGCCGCCGCGCCCACCGACTCCTCGCCGATGTCCCGCAGCGGGTCGACCACGGTCATCGGCAGCTTCACCACCGCGTAGTCGGGGTGGAGCACCACGAGCTCCAGCGGCGGCACCTTGTGCAGCGGCATGCCCTGGATGCCGGTCAGCACCATCGCGGCTATGGTCTCCGGCTTGATCTTGGTGAACATGCCGCCCATGCCGAGCTCGTCGCCGCCCAGCTCCTCCGGGCGCATCGAGATCGGCACCCGTGCGGCGGTGGCGCCGTCGGGCGCACCGAAGTACTTGTACGTCACCCCCAACCGGCCGCTCCTGCCTCCCACCGGATCTTCCGCCTCGCCTCGCCGGTGCTTTCCGCGCCGGGCAGGCTCAGGACCCAGGTCGTCGGTCCCCTCGCCCAGTCCGCCACCGCGATGCATATCTCCACCCGACCACTCGCAGCCCCCGCCGCGCAACCAGATCATCGTGACAGTGACCTCCCCCACGAACGTGTGGTGAAACACCTGTCCGCAAGATCGCCCGGGCCTCTGAGACCATGGTTTCCGTGAGCTTTCCCTATGACGCCCCAGTTTCGCAGACGCTTTTCGACCGCGCGTCCCTCGTGACGCCCGGCGGCGTGAACTCTCCCGTCCGTGCCTTCCGTGCCGTGGGCGGTACGCCCCGGTTCATGGTGTCCGGCACCGGCCCGTACCTGACCGATGCCGACGGCCGCGAGTACGTCGACCTCGTCTGCTCGTGGGGACCGATGATCCTCGGGCACGCCCACCCCGAGGTCATCGAGGCGGTGCAGGCGGCTGTCGCCCGCGGCACCTCCTTCGGCACGCCGGGCGAGGGCGAGGTCGCCCTCGCCGAGGAGATCGTGGCCCGTGTCGAGCCCGTCGAGCAGGTACGGCTGGTCTCCAGCGGCACCGAGGCGACGATGTCGGCGATCCGGCTGGCCCGCGGCTTCACCGGCCGGTCCAAGGTCATCAAGTTCGCCGGCTGCTACCACGGGCACGTCGACGCGCTCCTCGCCGCGGCGGGCTCCGGGGTCGCGACGTTCGCGCTGCCCGACACGCCCGGCGTCACGGGGGCTCAGGCCGGTGACACGATCGTGCTGCCGTACAACGACCTGGAGGCCGTGCAGGCGGCGTTCCACAACCACCCGGGCGAGATCGCCTGTGTGATCACGGAGGCGTCGCCGGGCAACATGGGCGTGGTGCCGCCGCGGCCCGGCTTCAACCAGGGGCTCAAGGACGCCTGCGCGAAGAACGGCGCGCTGTACATCTCCGACGAGGTGATGACCGGCTTCCGCACCTCGAAGGCGGGCTGGTACGGCGTCGACGGCGTGGCGCCCGACCTGATGACGTTCGGCAAGGTCATGGGCGGCGGGTTCCCGGCCGCCGCGTTCGGCGGGCGCCGGGACGTCATGGCGCACCTCGCGCCGGCCGGTCCCGTCTACCAGGCGGGCACGCTGTCCGGGAATCCGGTGGCGACCGCCGCGGGCCTCGCGCAGCTGCGCCTGCTGGACGACGCCGCGTACGAGAAGGTGAACGCGGTCTCGAAGGAGATCCAGGCGCTGGTGACCGGCGCCCTGACCAAGGAGGGCGTGGCGCACCGCCTGCAGACGGCGTCCAACATGTTCTCCGTCTTCTTCACCCCGACCGAGGTCAGGGACTACGAGGACGCGAAGAAGCAGGAGGCGTTCCGCTTCAATGCGTTCTTCCATTCGATGCTCGCCGACGGGGTCTACCTGCCGCCGTCCGCGTTCGAGTCCTGGTTCGTCTCGACCGCCCACGACGAGCGGGCGATCGAGCGGATCGCGGCCGCGCTGCCCGCCGCCGCCCGAGCCGCAGCGGAGGCCACCGCATGAGCACCAGGGACATCACCGTCGTCCATCTCGTGCGCCACGGCGAGGTGCACAACCCCGACGGCGTCCTCTACGGCCGCCGCAGCGGCTACCACCTCTCCGAGCTCGGCCGGCAGATGGCCGACCGGGTCGCGGAGCACCTGGCGGACCGGGACATCACGCATGTCGTCGCCTCCCCGCTGGAGCGGGCCCAGGAGACCGCCCAGCCGGTCGCCAAGTCGCACGGCCTGACCCTCGAGACCGACGAGCGGCTGATCGAGGCGGCCAACGTCTTCGAGGGCAAGACCTTCGGCGTGGGCGACGGGGCGCTGCGCCAGCCGGCCAACTGGAAGCACCTGACGAACCCGTTCCGGCCTTCCTGGGGCGAGCCGTACGTGGAGCAGGTCGTGCGGATGTCGGCAGCGCTGGAGGCGGCGCGGGACGCGGCGCGCGGCCACGAGGCCGTGTGCGTCAGCCACCAGCTGCCGATCTGGGTCGTGCGCAGTTTCGTCGAGAAGCGACGGCTGTGGCACGATCCGCGGCGCCGGCAGTGCACCCTCGCCTCGCTCACCTCGTTCACGTACGAGGGAAACAGGATCGTGTCGGTCGGATACTCCGAGCCGGCCCGGGATCTCGTCCCGCCGCACCTTCTCGCCGGTGCCAAACCCGTGAAGGGCAAGTCCAAGGCATTCGGCGCGTAGTCCGCCCGGAAAACGGCGTAGAAAAACCCGTCCCGCACATCAGGAACCTCCGCGTTCCGCACCGCATCTCTCCCTGTGCCGGTTTGGAAGAGCTCCCTCCGACCAGGGGAGCGCGGATGGGGACGATATGCGCGACATCACTCGAAGGGACTTGCTCGGAGCGGGACTTGGGGCCGCGGCCGCGGTCACCGTGGCGGGCTGCGGCTCCAGTGGCCCGGGCAGTTCCGGAGGTGGTGCGCCCGGCCGGGGCGGTGACCAGGGCAAGGGCGCGAAGCCCTCGCCTTCGGCGACGCGGGGCCGGCCGATCGGCGACGGCTCCACGTCCGACACCGGGAAGCAGCCCCATCAGCCGGAGCGTCCCGTTCCGCTGGAGCCCGGGCAGACGCCGCCGCAATTCGTGATCTTTTCCTGGGACGGGGCGGGTGAGGTCGGCAACGGCCTCTTCCCGCGCTTTCTCGAACTCGCCAGGAACCACGGCGCGGCGATGACCTTCTTCCTCTCCGGCATCTATCTGCTGCCCGAGTCGAAAAAGACTCTCTACCGTCCGCCGAACAATGCGATCGGCGCGTCCGACATCGGTTATCTCACCGACGAGCACATCAAGGACACCCTGAAGCACATACGCCAGGCATGGCTCGACGGCCATGAGATAGGCACCCATTTCAACGGGCATTTCTGTCAGGGCCCTGGATCGGGCGGCAACTGGTCGTCGTCGGACTGGCGCAGCGAGATCGACCAGGCTGTGAGGTTCGTCACCGAATGGCGTACCAACAGCGGCTGGCACGACATCGATCCCCTGCCTTTCGACTACCGCAAGGAACTCGTCGGCGGCCGCACGCCGTGTCTGCTCGGCCAGGACAAGCTCCTGCCCGTCGCGAAGCAGCTGGGCTGGCGGTACGACGCCTCCTCGCCCGGCGGCCGCCAGACGTGGCCCGGCCGGCGGATGGGCATCTGGGATCTGCCGCTCCAGCAGGTGCCGTTCCCCGGGCGCTCCTTCGAGGTGCTGTCCATGGACTACAACATGCTGGCCAACCAGTCCGGCAATGCGACGCAGGGCGTGCCCTCGCGTTTTCCGGGCTGGCGCAGGCAGGCCACGGACGCGTATCTCGCGGGATTCACCCGGGCCTACGAGTCCAATCGCGCACCGTTCTTCATCGGCAACCACTTCGAGCAGTGGAACGGCGGCATCTACATGGACGCCGTGGAGGAAGCGCTCAAGGGCATGGCCGGCAAGAAGGACGTACGGCTCGTCTCCTTCCGGCAGTTCTGCGACTGGCTCGACGTGCAGGATCCGCAGGTGCTCGCGAAACTGCGCACGCTTCAGGTCGGCGAGTCCCCCGCCGGCGGCTGGAACGCATTCCTTAAGGCTTCCTGACAACGGGCCTTATCGGGCACGGAGGGGGGTGCGGAAGATCGCCGCCGGGGCCATGCGAAACTTTTCACATGAGCCTCAGCCGTGCCCCCCGCGCCGCCCTGCTGACCGCCCTGGTCGCCGCAGGTGCGCTCACCCTGTCGGCCTGTGGCGAGGGCGGAAAGTCCGGAGGCGGCGGCGACACCAACTTCGTCACCGGCTCCGGCGGCATCGACACCGTCGCCAAGGGGGAGCGCCAGGCCCCCCACGCGCTCAAGGGCGAGACCCTGGAGGGCGAGCCGCTCGACGTGGCCGACCTCAAGGGCAAGATCGTCGTGATGAACGTCTGGGGATCATGGTGCCCGCCGTGCCGTTCCGAGGCCCCCTATTTCGCGAAGGTCGCCAAGGAGACCAAGGCGAAGGGCGTCGAGTTCGTCGGGATCAACACCCGGGACAGCAAGAAGGAGCCGGCGCTCGCTTTCGAGAAGGACTACGGGATCGAGTACCCGAGCCTGTACGACCCGATCGGAAAACTGATCGTCAACGGCTTCCCCAAGGGCAGCCTCAATCCGCAGGCCATTCCGTCCACGATCGTGCTCGACCGGGACGGAAAGATCGCGGCCCGCTCGCTCAAGGCGCTCGACGACGAGGAACTGCACAAGATCATCGACCCGTTGATCGCGGAGAAGTGATCCTGTGACGTTCCTTGCCGCGGCACCGGGCGTGTACGACACGGTCTTCGGCGGCGCCCTGCTCCTCGCTCTGCCCATCGCCGTGCTCGCCGGGCTGGTGTCCTTCTTCTCGCCGTGCGTGCTGCCGCTCGTCCCGGGCTACCTCTCGTACGTCACCGGCGTGACGGGCACCGACCTCGCCGAGGCCAAGCGCGGCCGGATGGTCGCCGGCGCCTCCCTGTTCGTCGTCGGCTTCACCGCCGTGTTCGTGTCCGGCGGCGCGCTCTTCGGCTACTTCGGCTCCACGCTCCAGGGGCAGCGGGAGATCCTGTCCAAGGTCCTCGGCGCGCTGATGATCCTGCTGGGTGTCTTCTTCATGGGCCTGATGCCCTGGCTCACCCAGCGCGAGTTCCGCATCCACAGGCGGCCGGTGTCGGGCCTGCTGGGCGCGCCGCTGCTCGGCGCGCTGTTCGGGATCGGCTGGACGCCGTGCATCGGGCCGACGCTGTCCGCCGTGACGGCGCTCGCGGCGAGCGAGGCCAGCGCCGGCCGCGGGGCGCTGCTGACCGTCGCGTACTGCCTCGGCCTCGGGCTGCCGTTCGTCCTCGCGGCGGTGGCGTTCCGCAAGGCGCTCGGTGCCTTCGCCTGGGTGAAGCAGCACTACGCATGGGTGATGCGGATCGGCGGCGTGATGATGATCGCGACCGGGCTGCTGCTGCTCACAGGTGTCTGGGACACCATGGTCCAGTCGATGCAGAGCTGGTCCAACGGTTTCACGGTGGGGATCTGAACGTCCATGAGCAAGTACGACACCGACGAACGCGAGCTCGGCGAGGCCGGCGCCCAGCTGTCCACCGCCCCCACCGAGACGGCGACGGACCAGGCCGTCGGCGGACCCGCCCTCGGAGCGATCGGCTGGGCGCGCTGGTTCTGGCGGCAGCTGACCTCCATGCGGGTCGCGCTGATCCTGCTCTTCCTGCTCTCGCTCGGCGCCATCCCCGGCTCCCTCGTCCCGCAGAACAGCGTGGACGAGATGAAGGTGCAGGCGTTCAAGGACCGCCACGACGTCCTCGGACCCCTCTACGAGAAGCTGCAGTTCTTCGACGTCTACAGCTCGGTGTGGTTCTCGGCGGTCTACATCCTGCTGTTCGTCTCCCTCATCGGCTGCATCGTGCCCCGTTCCTGGCAGTTCGTGGGCCAGCTGCGCGGCCGCCCGCCGGGCGCGCCGCGGCGGCTGACACGGCTGCCCGCGTACACGACGTGGCGCACGGAGACCGAGCCGGAGCAGGTGCGCCGGGCGGCACTCGCCCTGCTGCGCGGGCGCCGCTTCCGCGCCCACGAGGCGGGTGACGCGGTCGCCGCCGAGAAGGGCTACCTGCGGGAGGCCGGCAATCTGGTCTTCCACGTGTCGCTGATCGTGATGCTCGTGGCGTTCGCGGCGGGCCAGCTGTTCAAGTCCGAGGGCGGCAAGCTGGTCGTCGAGGGCGGTGGCTTCTCCAACACGCTCACGCAGTACGACGACTTCAAGTCCGGCTCGCTGTTCGACACCGACGACCTGTCCCCGTTCAGCTTCACGCTGGACAGCTTCAC
Source organism: Streptomyces sp. NPDC049597 (assembly GCF_040675505.1). Classification (NCBI taxonomy): domain Bacteria; kingdom Bacillati; phylum Actinomycetota; class Actinomycetes; order Kitasatosporales; family Streptomycetaceae; genus Streptomyces; species Streptomyces sp. NPDC049597. Next base: position 270,414 of record NZ_JBFAOY010000004.1, on the reverse strand, counting down.
CGGCACGTACGCGCAGAGCGGCCCGCAGCGCGGCACGCCGCGCACCTACGAGGCCGCCGTGACCTGGTCCGGGCCCGGCGGCACCGAGAAGAAGCAGGTCGTCGAGGTCAACGAGCCGCTGGAGGTGGACGGCACCAAGGTCTTCCTCAACGGCCACGGGTACGCCCCCGTCGTCACCGTGCGGGACGGCAAGGGCAAGGTCGTCTTCCAGGACGCGGTGCCGCTGCTGCCGATCGACAACAACGTCACCTCCACCGGCGCCATCAAGGTGATGGACGGCTACCGGGACAAGGACGGCCGCAAGGACCAGCTCGGCTTCCAGGCGTTCTTCGTGCCGACCTTCGCGGGAGACGGCAAGGGCGACATGTTCTCGCAGTTCCCGGGCCTGGAGTACCCCGTGCTGGCGCTCACCGGCTACCACGGCAGCCTCGGTGTCGACGCGGGTCTGCCGCAGAACGTGTACCAGCTCGACACCAGCAAGATGAAGCAGTTCAAGAACGCCGACGGGGAGATCCTCAAGCAGCGGATGCGCCCCGGCGAGACCATGAAGCTGCCGGACGGCGCGGGCTCCATCACCTTCGAGAAGGAGGTCAAGGAGTGGGCGACCTTCCAGATCACGCGTCAGCCCGCCACCGGCTGGGCGCTGACCGGCGCGATCGCCGCCATCGCGGGTCTCGCCGCCTCGCTGTTCATCCAGCGCCGACGCGTCTGGGTGCGCGCCGTGCGCGGTGAGGACGGCACCACGGTCGTCGAGATGGCGGGCCTCGGCCGCAGCGAGTCGGCGAAGCTCCCGGAGGAACTGGCCGACCTGGCCGCGACCCTCCACTCGAAGGCGCCCACAGCGCCTTCGCCCACTGATGTTTCTGCCGTTTCTGCCGAAGGGGCCGGGAAGTGACTCTCGCCGCCGCAACCGCCGCCGCAGCCAACGAGAACCTCGCGCAGATCAGCAATTACCTGATCTATTCGTCGATGGCCGTCTACACGCTGGCCTTCTTCGCGCACATCGCCGAGTGGCTCTTCGGCAGCCGCAGCAAGGTGGCCCGCACGGCCGCCGCGCTCACGGCCCCCGGCCAGGAGGCCGCCGCCCCGCCGGTCACCGTCAGGAAGGCGGGCGCGACGGCGGTCCTGGAGAGGCCGAAGGTCGTCACCCGGGCCGCGAGCGGCGCCCGGGACGTGCCCGACGGCCCCGGCGCGCACGGCGGCACCGAGCAGGGCGACCTGTACGGCCGCATCGCGGTGTCGCTCACCGCCCTCGCGTTCCTGCTGGAGGCGGCGGGCGTCGTCGCCCGTGCCCTGTCGGTGCAGCGGGCGCCGTGGGGCAACATGTACGAGTTCTCCACCACGTTCTCCACGGTCGCCGTCGGCGTGTACCTCGTCCTCCTGCTGACCGGGAAGAACATCCGCTGGGCCGGCCTGCCGCTGGTCACCACCGTCCTGCTGGACCTCGGCTTCGCCGTGACGTACCTGTACACCGAGAGCGACCAGCTGGTGCCCGCCCTCGACTCGTACTGGCTGTGGATCCACGTCTCCACCGCGATCTTCTGCGGTGCCGTCTTCTACCTCGGCGCGGTCGGCGCGGTGCTCTACCTCTTCCGCGACGCCTACGAGCGCAAGCTCGCCCGCGGCGGGCAGCCCGGCGCTTTCGCCACGTCGGTCATGGAGCGGCTGCCCTCGGCCGCCTCGCTCGACAAGTTCTCCTACCGCGTCAACGCGGCCGTCTTCCCGCTGTGGACGTTCACGATCATCGCGGGCGCGATCTGGGCCGGTGACGCGTGGGGCCGCTACTGGGGCTGGGACGCCAAGGAGGTGTGGTCCTTCATCACCTGGGTCGCCTACGCCGCCTACCTGCACGCCCGCGCCACGGCCGGCTGGAAGGGCCGCAGGGCCGCGTACATCGCGCTCGCCGCGTTCCTGTGCTTCCTGTGGAACTACTACGGCGTGAACATGTTCGTGAACAGCCTGCACTCGTACGCGGGCGTCTGACGCCGCCCGTGAGGTAGCGCCCGCGCCGCCCCAGCGGGACGCTGGAGACATGAGTGACGTGATCCCCCAGGGCACCGTCGAGACCCGGGACGACGGCACTCGCCTGCTGCGGTACGAGCTGCACCTGCCGCACCCGGTGATCCGGGTATGGGCCGCCGTCGCCACTCCCGAGGGTCTGCCGACCTGGCTCTGCGCAGCCGACCTGCTCGAGCCCAGAATCGGCGGCGCGGTCAGGCTGCGCTGGCTCAACACGGACGCGGAGGGCCGCCACACCTTCGCCGAGGGCCATGTCACGGCCTGGGACGTGGAGCGGGTCGCCGAGTACACGGTCACCGTGCACGGCCGCGTCCGCTTCCACCTGGAACCGCACGGCGACGAGGCCACAGTGCTGCGCTTCACCAACGAACTGCGCTGCGACGACGAGGTGCTGCTCGACTGCCTGGCCGGCTGGCACAACCACTTCGAGCTGCTCGTCGCCGCGCTGGAGGGCCGGCCGACCACCGACTGGTCGGCCTGGACCGCCGAGCGCTGGCAGCAGCTGCGGGACGCCTACGCGGCCGCCTGAACGCGGAGCCGATCAGTCCTTCCTCACGATGCAGTCCACCGGCGGCGGCTTCTGGTCCGGCCAGGAGAACTCCTGGAACCGCAGGGTCCCGTCGGCGGCGAGCCGCACGATCGGCACCGCCTTGTTCCGCGGGTTGCCGTAGTTGTCCAGGCAGATCCAGCCGCTCGCGCCGTTCACCCGGAGCGAGCCCGTCAGATGCGGCCACTGAGCCGTCACATCGGTCAGCGCCGGAGCCTTCGCCGAGGTGCCGGTCGCGCGCCGGATGCCCTGCACGGCCGTCGCCATCGCGTCGTACCCGATGATCGTCTGCCCGTCGTGGAGCCGGTTCGGTCCGATCTCGGCGCGCATCTCGGCGATCGCGTCGGACAGTTGCCGGTAGGCCGCCGCCGAGCCGCCCGTCGCGGGCAGCGGCCGTCCGGGTGCCTCGACCCAGGCGTCCGGGTGGGCGAGTGCCGCGTACTTCAGCGTCACCCGCGGCTTCTTCTCGCCCGGCCGCACCGCCAGCGCCCGCCGGTCCATGGTCTCGTCCGACCCCAGGTAGGACGCCTCGTCGCCGGTCAGAACGGTGAAACCGCGGCTCGCGCAGCCCGCCCTGCCGAGCTCGGAGACGAAGATCCGCAGCGGAGTGTGGCGGCCGGCGAAGAACACCGTGCGGGCCTCGGTGTCGCAGATGTAGTGGGCGATGCTGTTGAAGACATTGCCGAGATTGCCCGGGTTGTTCGGTTCCTTGCTGGACGTGAACTGCGTCGGCTCGTAGACCTGGTTCGGCAGCTGCTCGTTGAACGCCTCGCGCAGCGTCTGCGCGTAGCGGTCGTCCGGGTTCGTGTCGTACACGAGCAGAGCGCTGCGGTCGACGGACTTGGCGTGCGACACCAGCGCCCGGGCCTCGTCCTTGTTGGTCGGGGACACCCGCGCGAGGCCCGGGATGTTGGTGATGTCGTCGGCGGTGATGGTGGAGCCCACCATCGGGATGTGATGACGGGCCAGCAGGGCGACGGCCTGCTTGTTCGCGGTGTTGCTCGTCGCGATGCCGGTCACCGCACGCAGTTGCTCGGGACCGTCCGCCATCGTGACCAGCTGGTTCACCACGGTCTCCCAGTGGTGGCCCAGGTGACCGGTGTTGGCCAGCAGCACCCGGATCTTCGGCGGTCTGCCCTCGGCGCGGTTGGCGAGCTTCTGCTGCACGTAGACGCCCTGGAGCTCGTGGCGCATCTTCGTCAGCTGCTCCGGCGCCCGGGAGGTGAACGGCATCATCACCGCCACCGAGACCGTCAGCTGCTCGGCGTCCTCCACGCTCCGGTTCTCGGCGGCGATGGCACGCGTGACCTCCCGGATCTCCTTCACCCCGAAGTCGTAGCCGGTCGCCGAGACACCGATGCACTCGTCGCTGCCCTCCGGTTTCACCACGCCCTTCGCGCACGAGCGGTCCGGGTCGAGGATGCCCGGCCCGAACAGCACGCCCAGCACGACCGCGGTCACGGCCCCGACCCCGATGAGGATCTTCGTCAGGTTGTTCATCAGTCCATCCCCCCACTCGCCCGGCCCCGCCGGGAGCAGTCGCACTCCCGCAGCGGACGGCCCGACCGGATGCTCTCCGCCCAGTGCGTGGCGGCGTCGGTGAGCACGGAGCTGTCGGCGACGTCGTCCCGCAGGGCGTGCAGCGCCCCGTGGACAGCCGCCTCCAGCCGCGCCTCGGGCAGCTCCAGCCAGTCCTGCGCCAGCCAGGCGGCGTTGAGCAGCCGCTCGACGCGCCGCTGCGGCTCACGGTGCCCGCCCGTGAACGCCAGCCGCCGCCGCTCCGACAGTCCCTCGAAGCCGGGCGCGGACGCGATGTGCAGCAGCTCGTCCAGCCAGGCGGCCGTGTCCGCGCGGCCGAGCGAGCCGGTGAGGTGCGCGATCGCACCGTCGGTCCGGCCGATCGCCAGCTCGTGGTGGTACGCGTGCCAGGAGTCGCTTCCGGCGGCCGCGTAGTGCATCACGAGCCGCGAGTGCATGCCGAGCCACGACGAGTGGTCCGCGTCCAGGTGGTAGAGCCGGTGCAGGAGCAGCGTGCGCAGGCAGTGGTCGGCCACGAAGTGCCGGTCGCAGCGCGGCCATCCGTCGGAGTCGAGCGCGTGGCGCAGCTCCGGCGTCGTCATGCCGGCCGCCGCCGGGAGCAGCAGCTCGGCGGAGCGCGCGTCCGCGGCCGGCGACACCCGGGTGAGCAGCTCGCCCAGCTCTCCGGGGGCCAGCTCCTCGCGCAGCGCCTCGGCGACCGTCGGCCCGGTGTCCGCCTGCCGCGGTGTGGCCGGCCGGTGCCGCAGCAGCGAACGCAGCGTCAGCGTCGCGAGGGCGGTCGGCACGGGCGGGCCCGCCCGATCGGGCGGCACGGCGGCTCCGTCCGCCGTCCGCAGCTCCTCGATCGCGTCCGTCATCCGGGTCATCGCCAGCGGTCGTCCGCCCGTGAACCGGTAGAGCGCGCGCGGCAGTCCGGGCGGCAGCATCGCGTCCGGATCCACATGGCTCAGCAGCCCGTCGGAGGTCTCGGGACCGGCCGGAGGCAGCGGCGGATACGGCACCACGACCATCGGGTGCACGCACAGCCCGTCGCCCCGGCCGCCCGCGAGGCCCACCGCGGAGCTGAGCGACGCCAGCCGGTGCGCGCCTTGCAGGACCGGCGGATCGCCGCGCCGGAACGCCGCGTACACCACCACCCGGTCCGGATGGCCGGTCGACCGGTGGGTGAGGCAGTCGCGCACCAGCTGCTCGCCCAGCTCGTCGTGGGCGTTGTCGAGCAGCATCAGCGGGCGGCCGGTGCGCAGCAGCCAGCCGCCGGTCGTCCGGTACGCCTCCTCCAGGTCGGCCCGCAGCGCCTGACCGAGGAAGTACTCGGCCCGCCGCCGCTGGTCACCGCCGAGCCGGAAGTGGCTGCCCAGCAGGGTCAGCCCCCAGCGGGCGCTGCCCTGCGCGCCCGGATAGGCCGCGTACCAGCCGACGGCCTTGCGGCTGCCGCGCTGGAACAGCTCCTGGAGCAGCACCTCCACCGACACCTCGATGAACTTCTGCACCGGCGGCAGCGGCATGGGCAGCGCCGCGTACGCCGCCATCAGCTTGGCCACCCAGCTCTGCACGACCGCCGCCCAGTTGCCCCGCGACGGCGCGATCAGCTCCAGGCGGCGCAGTTCGGCGGCGATGCGCTCGTCCTGGTCGGCGTTCCACGTGCCGGAGGCGACGGCGACGAGCCCCGCGAACAGCCGGGTCATGTGCAGCGTGGGAGCCCGTGCGGGCCCGGCGCTGGTGAAGCCGATGCCGAGCAGCCGCAGCGCCTCCGTCACCAGCGAACGCGACTCCGGCGACTCGGCCGCGCCGGTGCGCAGCGTGTCGTCGGCGCAGTCCAGGTACGCGGTGGGCGTGACCGGTCCGCAGACGTCCCGCAGCCAGGCGAAGTCGTACGACTTGCCCATCCCGCGTCCGCCGACGACAGCGACCACGGGAGGCGGCAGGGCCTTGCAGGAGGGGCGTGACTTCCGGCCGACGACCTCGGTGCCGGTGAGATGGGACGTGAGCTGCGCGAGCAGTTCGCTCCTCGCGGCGAGTTGATCCCTCAAAAACAACTCCCGAGCGGTCAAGTGGCGCCGGGGAACAGGTAGTTGACGGCCATGATATGGCCGACCGGGCAGGTGGGCGAGGGGATTGCCGCCTTTTTGTGTTCAGTCCGTCACGCGCCGTCGCGAGGCCGCGGCGGGGTCATTCGCCGCCGATGTCCTCGTTCCACAGCGCCGGATGCCTTTCGACGAACTCCCGCATCATCGCCGCACACCCGGGATCGTCCAGCAGCACGATCTCCACGCCGTGCTCCGCCAGCCAGTCGTGCCCGCCGTGGAAGGTCCGCGCCTCGCCGATCACGACCCGGGAGATCCCGAACTGCCGCACCAGTCCGGAGCAGTACCAGCACGGCGAGAGCGTCGTCACCATCGTGGTGCCCCGGTACGACCGCTGCCTCCCGGCCGCCCGGAACGCCGACGTCTCGGCGTGCGTCGACGGATCGCCGTCCTGCACGCGCCGGTTGCGGCCTCGTCCCAGCAGCGAGCCGTCGGCCCCGTACAGCGCGGCGCCGATCGGGATGCCGCCCTCGGCGAGCCCCGCGCGGGCCTCGGCGACGGCGGTGGCGAGCCACTTGCGGGCCTGAGCGTCGTCCATGCCCCCACTCTTCCCCGCGGGCTCCCGGCACCATCCCATCGACGCGGCCGATGGGGCCATCGGCGGGACGCCCCACTGGCCCGTGGACCGGCGCACGGCCGCGTTCATAGCGTCATCACCATGAGAAACGAGACCAGGGGAACTGTCGAACTCACCCTCGCCATGGTGCTCTCGGGCACCCTCGGCATCTTCGTCGTCGAGTCCGGGGCGTCCCCCTTCGACGTGGTGTTCTTCCGCTGCCTGTTCGGGGCCGCCGCCCTTGGCGCGTACATCCTCGCCCGCGGCTGGTTCACGGGACACGGCCTCACCCCGAGGAAGCTCGGGCTCGCCGCGCTCGGCGGGGTGTTCATCGTCTTCAACTGGGTGTTCCTCTTCGAGGCGTACGAGGCCACGTCGATCTCCTTCGCCACCGTCGTCTACCACACGCAGCCGTTCTTCCTGGTGCTCCTCGGCGCGGTGCTGTTCCGGGAGCGGATCACGGCCGCCAGGTGCGGCTGGCTCGCGGTCGCGTTCGCCGGACTGGTCCTCGTCTCCGGCGTCCGGCCCGGCGACACGGCGTCCCTCGAGGGGCTCGGCCTCGCGCTCGCCGCCGCGGTGCTCTACGCGCTGTCGACCGTCGTCACCAAGCGGGTCACCGGCGTGCGGCCGCATCTCGTCGCCCTCGTCCAGGTCCTCGTCGGCATCCCGTTGCTGCTTCCCTTCGCCGACTTCGGCGCGGCGTCGCGGCTCGGCGCGGGTTGGGTCTGGCTCGCCGGCCTCGGACTGATCCACACCGGCGTCATGTACGTGCTGATGTACGCGGCCTACCAGAAGCTGCCCACCGCGAAGATCGCCGTCCTCGCCTTCACCTACCCAGCCGTCGCGATGATCGCCGACTGGGCGGTGTACGGGCACCACATCGGGCCCGTCCAGGCGCTCGGCGTGCCGCTGATCGTGCTGGCGAGCCTCAGGGTCACGCTTCCGCGGCGTCCTCGCGCACGAGCCGCCGCGCCTGGTCCACGAACAAACGCACATGCGCCGGAAGCCGCTTCTCCCGCCGCCACGCGATCTGCGTGAACAGGGTGAACGGCGGCTCCCAGCCGAGCGCCACCAGCGCCCCGGACGCCAGCTCCCCACAGACCGCGATCCGGGGCAGCAGGGCGATCCCCAGACCGCCCGCCACGCCCCGCTTGGTCGCCTCGATCGTCCCGAACTCCATGAACGGCGGTGCCCAGTCGGCCAGTTCCCGCTCGAACAGGTCCCGGTAGGGACACCCGGGCTCCGTGCCCACCAGCTGCGCCGCCGCCAGATCCGCGGCCGCGAGTGCGGTACGTCCGGCCAGCGGATGCCCGGGCGCGGACACGAGCACCAGCGGCTCCGCCGCCAGTACCTCGCTCTCCAGGCCCTCGTGCTCCGTCTCCGGTTCCATCAGGAAGCCGATGTCGTACGCACCCGGCGCAGCGCCCGGCGCGTCTCGTCGCCGAGCGTGGGCCGCAGCGACAGCCGGACCTTCGGATAGCGGTGGTGGAAGAGCTCCAGGAGGGGTGGCAGGCGGTAGGAGGTCAGCGACTCCATGGTGCCGACGGTGATCGTCCCGGCCGGCTCGCCGGCCCCGGCGACCGCGGCCCGCGCCTCGTCGGCGAGGTCGATCATCCGGCGCGCGTACGGCAGCAGGCGCTCGCCCGCCTCCGTGAGCCGGATACGGCTGCCGAGCCGCTCGAACAGGTCCACGCCGAGCGAGGACTCCAGTGACCGGACCTGGCTCGTCACGCTGGACTGGGCGTACGTCAGCTCGGCGGCGGCCCTGGTGAAGCTGAGGACGGTGGCGACCTTCTCGAAGGTCACCAGGAGCCGGAGCTCCATCAGCCGTCCTTGTCCTCGCCCTGATCACGGCGCTTGAGCTCCTCCTCGCGGCGGCGCAGGTCGGCCTCCCAGTCCTTGAGGAGCGACTCGTCCTTCTCGTTCTCTTCCTTGATGGACTTCAGGAACTCGGGGTTGTCGTCGGGAGCGACCCACTCCATGCGGTGGTTGCGGTAGCCCGTTGAAAAGGGGGAGGGGGTGCGGCCACCGGCCGGGGCGTGCCGCATCTTCCCCGCGGCGAACCAGACGATCGGCCCGACGATCCAGAACAGCAGGATGATGAAGATCCAGGCGAGCTTGGGCAGGTGCTTCGCCTCGTCCTCGGGCGTGTTCAGGCAGTCGATGAACGCGTAGATCGTCAGCGCCAGCGGCAGGATGTACATCAGCGCCCTGAGCATGTGGGACAGCCCCCTGGAGATGTGGGCGGAGCCGTGTTCCCCGGCCCCGGTGACGGGCCCAGGGTAGCCCGTGGCCGATACTTGATCCCATGGCTTACGACGATCTTCGCTCCTTGCTCCGGGCGCTGGAGCGCGAGGGCGACCTCAAGCGCATCAAGGCCGAAGTCGACCCGTACCTGGAGGTCGGGGAGATCGTCGACCGGGTGAACAAGGCCGGCGGCCCCGCCCTGCTCTTCGAGAACGTGCGCGGCTCGGCGATGCCGCTGGCGATGAACGTGTTCGGCACCGACCGCCGGCTGCTCAAGGCGCTCGGCCTGACGTCCTACGACGAGATCAGCGACAAGATCGGCGGACTGCTCAAGCCCGAGCTGCCGCACGGGTTCGTCGGGGTGCGCGAGGCGTTCGGCAAGCTGGGCTCGATGGTGCACGTGCCGCCGAAGAAGGTGAAGGACGCGCCCGTGCAGGAGGTCGTCCTCACCGGCGACGACGTCGATCTGGACTCCCTGCCGGCGCTGTTCACCTGGCCCGAGGACGGCGGCTCCTTCTTCAACCTGGGACTCACGCACACCAAGGACCCCGAGTCCGGGGTGCGCAACCTCGGCCTGTACCGCCTCCAGCGCCATGACCGGCGCACCATCGGCATGCACTGGCAGATCCACAAGGACAGCCGCAACCACTACCAGGTCGCCGCCCGGCGCGGGGAGCGGCTGCCGGTCGCCATCGCCTTCGGCTGCCCGCCGGCCGTCACGTACGCGTCGACGGCGCCGCTGCCCGGCGACATCGACGAGTACCTGTTCGCGGGGTTCGTCGCGGGCAAGCGGATCGAGATGGTCGACTGCAAGACCGTGCCGCTGCAGGTCCCGGCGAACGCGGAGGTCGTGCTGGAGGGCTGGCTGGAGCCGGGGAAGATGCTCCCCGAGGGCCCGTTCGGCGACCACACCGGCTTCTACACGCCGCAGGAGCCGTTCCCGGCGCTGACGATCGACTGCGTGACGATGCGCAAGCGGCCGCTGCTCCAGTCGATCGTGGTGGGCCGGCCGCCGACGGAGGACGGCCCGCTGGGCCGTGCCACCGAGCGCTTCTTCCTCCCGCTCCTCAAGATCATCGTGCCGGACATCGTGGACTACCACCTGCCGGAGTCGGGCGGCTTCCACAACTGCGCGATCGTCTCGATCGACAAGAAGTACCCGAAGCACGCGCAGAAGGTCATGCACGCGATATGGGGCGCGCACATGATGTCGCTGACCAAGCTGATCGTGGTCGTCGACGCCGACTGTGACGTGCACGACCTGCACGAGGTGTCCTGGCGTGCGCTGGGCAACACGGACTACGCCCGCGACCTCACGGTCGTCGAGGGCCCGGTCGACCATCTCGACCACGCCTCCTACCAGCAGTTCTGGGGCGGCAAGGCGGGCATCGACGCCACCCGGAAGCTCCCCGAGGAGGGCTACACCCGCGACGGCGGCTGGCCCGAGATGGTCGTGTCGGACCCGCAGACGGCGGCGAAGGTCGACCGCCGCTGGAAGGAGTACGGCCTGTGACCTCCGCCGCCGCGGCCGTCCCGCAGCCCGGACGCACCAGGGCGTTCCTGCGCCTGGTGATGATCGAGCACTCCGTCTTCGCGCTGCCGTTCGCCTACATCGCCGCGCTCACCGCGATGTTCCGGCACGACCGCACCGTCCACTGGGTCGAGCTGCTGCTCGTCACCGTCGCGATGGTCGGCCTGCGGACGTTCGCGATGGCGTGCAACCGCATCATCGACCGGGAGATCGACGCCCGTAACCCGCGTACGGCCTCGCGCGAGCTGGTGACCGGCGCGGTGTCCGTCCGCTCGGCGTGGACGGGGGCGCTCGTCGCCGTCGTCGTCTTCCTCGGCGCCGCGGCCCTGCTCAACCCGCTGTGCCTGGCGCTCGCGCCCGTCGCCGTGGTGCCGATGGTGGTCTATCCGTACGGCAAGCGGTTCACGGACTTCCCGCACGCCATCCTCGGTCTCGCCCAGGCCATGGGGCCGGTCGGCGCGTGGATCGCGGTCACCGGCGCGTGGTCGTGGGAGGCGGTGATCCTCGGTCTCGCGGTGGGCGTGTGGATCGGCGGCTTCGACCTGATCTTCGCGTGCCAGGACGTCCAGGCCGACCGGGCCCACGGCGTGAAGTCGGTCCCCGCGCGCTTCGGCATCCCGGCGGCGCTGTACGGGGCGCGCGGCTGCCATGTCGTGACGATGGCGCTGTTCGTCTGGTACGCGCTGGCCACGGACGCGGGAGTGTTCCTGTGGCTGGGGCTGCTGATCGTGGCGGCGGCGTTCCTCTACGAGCACACGATCGTGCGCCCTGACGACCTGTCGCGTCTGAACAGGGCGTTCTTCACCGTCAACGGCTTCATCGGGATTGCCCTGTTCGTGTGTGCCCTGCTGGATCTGGTGGTCCGGGGTCTGACCCTCTAGCCACGGTGCGGTCAAGCCGGGCCGGACGGCTGCCTCGGCCGGGACACCGTCCCGTACGGGAAGACGGTCACTGCGGACACAGGGACGGGGCGGCTCGGCATCGGCACCGACGAACTGCCGGTGGACCCGGGCGCCTAAGCGCGAGGGGCCCGGCGGCGGAAGACGAACGCCGCGGCCACGCCCGCCAGCAGGCCGAAGAGGTGGCCCTGCCAGCTCACCGCGGTGTCGGCCGGTGAGATGCCGAGCAGGATCGAACTGCCCCAGACCGCACCCACGAGCAGGCCCACCACCAGGTCCAGCGCCTTGCGCTCCACGAAGCCGCGCGCCACCAGGAAGCCGAAGAGGCCGAAGACGAGGCCGGACGCGCCGGCCGTGTTCGCGTCGGACGGGGAGACCAGCCACACACCCAGGCCGGACACCACGACGACCATCAGCGACACGGCGAGGAAGCGGCGGATCCCGCCGAGGGCCGCGAGGAAGCCGAAGATCAGCAGCGGGACGCTGTTGGCCGCGACATGCGCGAAGCCGAAGTGCACGAAGGCCGCCGGGACCACGTCGGCCAGCTCGCCGGGCTCACGGGCGACGATGCCGTACGCGTCGAGGGAGTGGCCCGTGGCCACGTCGATCGCTTCGAGCGCCCACAGCAGCCCGACCAAGCCCAGCACGAGCACGGCCGCGGCCTTCGCGCGGTCCGACGCGGTCGACGGTGTGACGTGTGTGTGCGGCATCGCCGGCCCCCTGTGGTGTGCGTGCGCTCCACCGGGAAACGGCCGGCGCACCTGGCTCAGTTCCGCACGCGCCCCGCCGGATAGGCTCACCCATGTGGAGCCGCAGGAGATGAACAGTCGTCGGCCGTGGGTCGTGGGGGTGTCGGGTGCCTCCGGCACGCCGTACGCCGCGGCGGTGCTGCGGGCGCTGCTCGCCGCCGGCGAGAGCGTGGACCTCGTCGTCAGCCGGGCCTCGCGGCTGACCCTGCTCGACGAGACGGGGATCGCCTTCCGGGACGCGCACTGGCGGGACGACCTGCGTCAGTGGCTGGCCCGCGGGGCGGACGGCAAGCCCGACACGTTCGACGTCGACGTGGCCGGGGTGCGCCACTGGGCCGCGGGTGACCTGGCCGCCGGTCCGTCGTCGGGGTCGTACCCGGTCAAGGGGATGCTGATCGTGCCCGCGTCCACCGCCTGTGTGGCGGGTGTGGCGCTGGGGCTTTCGAAGGACCTTCTCCAGCGAGCCGCGAGCGTGACGCTCAAGGAGCGGCGCCGTCTGGTGGTCGCCGTGCGGGAGACCCCGCTGAACGGGCAGACGCTGAAGCACCTGGTGACGCTGGACGAGGCGGGCGCCGTGGTGCTGCCCGCCTCTCCGGCGTTCTACGCGGGGGCGACGCACATCCAGGATCTGGTGGACTTCGTCGCCGGGCGGGTGCTGGACGCGGCGGGGGTGCCGCACCGGCTGTACCGCCGTTGGGAGGGGGAGCTCGGTGGTGGCTCCGCGGACGATTAGCCCTTCCTGCCGCGGCGCGGTGCGCGGGTCCGGTCGGCCCGGCGGGCGGCGGAGGGCTGGTGGGCACGCGAGCGGTTGGCCAGCTCCTGCAGCTGTCGCATGTGGGCGTAGGCCATCTCGATCGTGTACACGGTGAGTGTCATCTCCTGTATGGATCCGGATCCTTGTGGGATCAGCTGTGATCGTTTGAGTGATTCGCAGGGTGTCGGCCCTGCATGCCTTAGATTCTACACGTAAACTTGCGGAATCGCTGAATAATGGAAGGCTTGAGTCTATGGACGCCGTGGATAGGCAGCTCATCCAGGCCCTGCGCGAGAACGGCAGGGCCTCGTACGCCGAGCTCGGCCGGCTCGTGGGGCTCTCCGGCCCCTCCGTGACCGACCGCATCAACCGCCTGGAGGCGGCGGGGGTCATCACCGGTTACCGCGCCACCGTGGACGCGGCCTCGCTCGGCCTCGGCGTCACGGCCCTCATCGGCATCTCGCTCTCGGACGCCGCCGACCACGAGGACGTCGCCCGCCGGCTGCGGGACCTCGCCGAGATCGAGGACTGCTGGTTCATCGCCGGCGACGACTCGTACATGCTCAAGGTGCGCGCCAGCGACGTCGACGGCCTGGAGAAGACCATCCGCCGGCTCTCCGGCACCCGCGGCGTCTCGCGCACCCGCACCACGATCGTCCTCTCCACCAAGTGGGAGAACCGCGTCGGAGACCTCCCCGACGAGGCGTGAGTCACCCGCCGCCCGCCGTACCGCCCCGCCCGTGAAGGGACGCCAGGGCGGGGGAGTACGGTGGGCGGAGCCTGTTTTACGTGGAGATATGGGAGGCGGCCAGGTGGACGCTGGACTCAAGCGCGAGCTGGAGGAGAAGGTCCGGGCCGGTGAGCGGCTGACCCGTGAGGACGGCATCGCGCTCTACGCGTCGGACGACCTGGCCTGGCTCGGCGGTCTCGCCCACGAGGTCCGTACGCGCAAGAACGGCGACGTGGTCCACTTCAACGTCAACCGCCACCTCAACATGACCAACGTGTGCACCGCGTCGTGCGCCTACTGCTCGTTCCAGCGCAAGCCGGGCGAGAAGGACGCGTACACCATGCGCATCGAGGAGGCCGTCCGCCTCGCCAAGGCGATGGAGAACGAGAACCTCACCGAGCTGCACATCGTCAACGGCCTCCACCCCAACCTGCCGTGGCGGTACTACCCGCGTTCGCTGAGCGAGCTGAAGAAGGCCCTGCCGAACGTCTCGCTGAAGGCCTTCACCGCCACCGAGATCCACCACTTCGAGACCATCTCGGGGCTGTCCGCCTCGGAGATCCTCGACGAGCTGATCGAGGCCGGCCTCGAATCGCTGACCGGCGGCGGCGCGGAGATCTTCGACTGGGAGGTCCGCCGGCACATCGTCGACCACCGCACCCACTGGGAGGACTGGTCGCGCATCCACCGCCTGGCGCACGAGAAGGGTCTCAAGACCCCGTGCACGATGCTGTACGGGCACATCGAGGAGCCGCGCCACCGCGTGGACCACGTCCTGCGGCTTCGTGAACTGCAGGACGAGACAGGCGGTTTCCAGGTCTTCATCCCGCTGCGCTACCAGCACGACTTCGTCGACATGCAGGACGGCAAGGTCCGCAACAAGCTGCAGGCGCGCACCACGATGGCGACCGGCGCGGAGGCGCTGAAGACCTTCGCGGTCTCCCGCCTGCTGTTCGACAACATCCAGCACGTCAAGGTCTTCTGGGTGATGCACGGCGTGCAGACCGCCCAACTCGCCCTCCAGCACGGCGCGGACGACATGGACGGCTCGGTCGTCGAGTACAAGATCACGCACGACGCCGACAACTACGGCACGCCGAGCAAGCTCACCCGCGACGACCTGCTCGACCTGATCCGCGACGCCGGTTTCCGCCCGGTCGAGCGCAACACGCGCTACGAGATCATCCGCGAGTACCCCGGCCCGGACGACTCCCGCCGGGAGTCCCCGCAGCCGATGCGTGTCTGACGTCCAGTGACTTTGCCCCCGCGGCTCCGGCCCGGGGGCAAAGCCGCGTCCGGTCGGAGCGTGGGATTCGTCTCGGACCGTGGAAACCCGCGTGCCCGCCGCCGGGCCTTTCCTACGCTGGCACGCATGGCTCTCACCTTCGAACTCGATCCGCCCGGCGGGCCGGCTCTGCGCGACGGCGTGCTGGAGCTGTGGGCCGACGTCAGCAACGCCGGCGGAGCCGTCGGCTTCGTGCCGCCCGTCACGGCCGACGACATACGTCCCGAGTGGGTCAAGCACCTGACGGCCATGGCCGAGGGCCGGATGCGACTGCTCGTCGGGCGCGACGAGGACGGCGAGATCGCGGCCACGGCGTTCCTCGCGCTCAACACGCACCGCCTGATGACCCACTGGATCTGGCTCTACACCGTCATGGTCCACCCCCGCCACCAGGGCAAGGGCTACGGCCGCGAGCTGATGGCCGCCGCCGCGGAGGCCGCCCGGGGCCTCGACGGCATCGAGGCGATACGCCTCACCTGCCGGGGCGGCACCGGCGCCGACCGCTTCTACACCGCCTGCGGGTACAAGGAGGTCGGCCGCGTACCGGGCGCCATCCGCGTCGGGGACGGCGACGACCGCGACGACGTCATCATGCTCCTGCCGCTGAACTGACGCTCCCACCCGACCCCCCTCGTCGAGTCCTGGGCCCCCGCCCTTCCGCCACCCGGCTCCCGCCCCCCGTCGAAGCCCTGCGGGCCGCCCCTTTTGTCGGGCGTGCTTCACTGGACGGGCACCTCTGTCGTACCAAGGAAGAAGGCCCGCTGTGTCCGCAGGAAAGTCGAGCGCCGCGCTCCGGTACACCGCGCTGCGGCTCGCGATCTTCGTCGGCTGCTTCGTCGTCGTCACCGGACTCGTCCAGATCGGCGCCCTGCCCAAGGGAGTCGGCGACGCCAACTTCGCCTGGGTGGTCCTGCTCTCCCTCGTGCTCTCCGCACCCTTGAGCTTCGTGCTCCTGCGCAAGCAGCGCGACGCCATGTCCGAGCAGATCGTCCCCAAGGTCGACCGGGCCAAGGCGCGCCTGGACGCGAACCGTTCGCAGGAGGACGGCGTCACGCAGTAGCGGCGGGCGTGGGCCGACGGGCCCGAAGGGGATCCTCCCAAAGGGGAGCTTTGAGGTTCTCAAAGTTCAAGTGTTAACGTGTTCGGCATGAAGACAGCAGTGCGCCCTCACACGACCGCGAGCGTCCCGCTCGTGGCGCGCCTGCATGTCGATCTGTGCCTCCCCCTCGCACTTCGCTGCGCTCGCGCCGGGGGCGCCTCCTGTATGTCCGCGGTCTGTCGCCGCCAGGTCTGACCCGGCATCTGGGCGGCGCCGCGCACCTCCGCGCACGGGCGCCGCCCCTGTTCCCCGTCTGTCCCGCTACGCCCCTGTGGAGTGTCCCCGTGTCCGCGACCACTGCGTCCGCGCCCGGTAACCGCATACCGAAGATCCCGTTCTGGGCCCAGATCGTCGCCGGTCTGGTGCTCGGCGTCCTGCTCGGCTGGTTCGCCCGCAGCCAGGACGTCGCCTGGCTGAAGGACACGCTCGACCAGGTCGGCTCGATCTTCGTCCAGCTGCTGAAGCTGGCGGTCGCGCCGCTCGTCTTCTTCGCGATCCTGGTCTCGATCACCAACCTGCGGAAGGTCAACAACGCCGCCCGGCTGGCCACCCGCACCTTGCTCTGGTTCATGATCACGTCGCTGATCGCGGTCGCCATCGGCCTCGTCATCGGCCTGGTCACCAACCCGGGTGCCGGTACCGGCCTCACCCCGAAGGACGGCCAGAAGCCCGAGAACGCCGGCTCCTGGATCGACTTCCTCACCGGCATCGTGCCGACCGACGTCATCACGCCCTTCACGGAGCTGAACGTCCTCCAGATCGTCTTCATGGCCGCCGTCGCCGGCGTCGCCGCGCTGGGGCTCGGCGACCGCGCCAAGCCGGTCCTCGCCCTGAGCGAGTCCGTGCTGGAGCTGCTGCAGAAGGCCCTGTGGTGGGTCATCCGCCTCGCGCCGATCGGCACCGTCGGCCTCATCGGCTTCGCCATCGCCGACTACGGCTGGGACCTGATCGGCAAGTACGCGACCTTCACCGCCGACGTCTACATCGGCTGCGCCCTGGTCCTGTTCGGCGTGTACCCGCTGCTGCTGGCGACCCTCGCCAAGGTCAGCCCCGTCCAGTTCTTCAAGGGCGCCTGGCCCGCCATCCAGCTGGCCTTCGTCTCCCGCTCCTCGGTCGGCACCATGCCGGTCACCCAGAAGGTCACCGAGCGCCTCGGCGTCCCGAAGGACTACGCCTCCTTCGCCGTCCCCTTCGGCGCGACGACCAAGATGGACGGCTGCGCCGCGATCTACCCGGCGCTGGCCGCGATCTTCATCGCGCAGATCTTCGACGTGCAGCTGGGCATCAAGGAGTACGTGCTGATCGCGTTCGTCTCGGTCGTCGGCTCGGCCGCCACGGCGGGTCTGACCGGTGCGACCGTGATGCTGACGCTGACCCTCTCCACGCTCGGCCTCCCGCTGGAGGGCGTGGGTCTGCTGATGGCGATCGACCCGGTCCTCGACATGATGCGGACCGCGACGAACGTGGCCGGCCAGGCGCTGGTCCCGGTCCTGGTCGCCGCCCGCGAGAACATCCTCGACCGCGACGCGTACGACTCGGCCACCTCCTCCCCGATCGACGAGGACGAGGCCGGGGCGCAGGGCACCGAGCGCGAGGTCGCGGTCCCGGCCGCCGCGTAACGGCCCGTCCGCAGGACGAAGCGCCCCGGATCCGCCGGATCCGGGGCGTTCGCGCGTTCGCGGGGCGGTGTGCGCCGGGGAGCGGGACCGATCACATCCGGACGATCCTTCTCCCGGCAGTTCTCCGCCGTTCGGCCCGTCCTTCCCCCGGGCCGTAGTCTTACCGCTGGGTAAGGGCACGGGGCGGGAGGAACGTTCGACAATGGGTGCTGTGAAAGGCGTCAGGGCCAAGCGGATGCCGCGGGCCGTGCGCGAGCAGCAGATGATGGACGCCGCCGTCCGCACCTTCGGACAGCGTGGCTACCGGGCCGCGTCGATGGACGAGATCGCCGAGCTGGCAGGGGTCTCCAAGCCGCTCGTCTATCTGTATCTGAACTCCAAGGAAGAGCTCTTCACCGCGTGCATCCGGCGGGAGGCCAGGGCCCTGACGGAGGCCGTGCAGGCGGCCGTCGAGCCGGGCCTGTCGGCCGACCGGCAGATGTGGGCGGGCCTGGAGGCGTTCTTCCGCCACACCGCAGAGAACCCCGACGGCTGGGCCGTGCTGCACCACCAGGCGCGTACGCACGGCGAGCCGTTCGCCGCCGAGGTGGCGAGGATGCGCGAGGACATCGCCGCCTTCGTGACCGGTCTGATCGCGGCCGCGGCCCGGCAGAGCGTGCCGCCGGCGGGGCGCCGCGACACCGAGCTGGCCGAGCGGGATGTCACCGGGCTCGCCCAGGCGCTGGTGGGCGCCGCCGAGTCGCTCGCCGGCTGGGCGAACGAGGCCGGTGGCGTCCCGGCCAAGGAGTCGGCGGGCCTGCTGATGAACTTCGCCTGGACGGGGCTCGACCGGCTCATGCGCGGGGAGCGCTGGAGCCCGCGGTGACGTCCCCGAGGCCCCGGCTCGCCGTTCGCCCCGTCCGGTCGGCGGTGCCCGGTGTCAGGACGGCGGCGGGCTCTCCACCATGACCACCTCGAACTCCTCCAGCGACCGCAGGGTCGCCCGCGCCCTGCTCGTGGCTTCGCCCCGCATCGCGGCGACGGGAGTGCGCGAGGCCGCGAGGCTGTCCTTGTCGGCGTAGATCGTGCCCACCGCGGCGCGTCCGGCAGCGCGGTCGACGAGGAGCGATCCGCCGAGGAAGCCGGGCATGGTCCGCAGCCGCGGCAGGACGCCGTTCTCGAAGGCGTCGACCAGGCGGTCCGCGTCGGACGGGGCCACATCCAGCCGGACCAGCCGGAAGCGGGCTCCCTCGGGGACCGACTCCGCGCGGGCCGCGACCGCGGCCTCCCAGTTGTCGACCGTCACGGTCGTCGCGAACGACGACAGCACCCGGGCGCGCAACTGCCCCATGCGGTCGGCGCTCGCGCGCATGGCCGCTTCGTCCTCCCACCACGTCCCGGTCACCAGCTTGCCGAGCTCGCGGTCCGCGAACATGCCCGCGCCCCGGAAGCCGGGCTCCTCGGCGAGCTGCTGCCTGCCTTCCGTGGTCAGTGCCCGCACGGCCTCGTCGAGCGTGGCCGGATCACCTGTCGCATACGTCGTACGAACGAACATGGCTCCATGCGACGGCCGGTCCGCCCGGCAGGCAAGGCGGTCCGGGCGTTCGGGTGACGGCCTCACCCTCCGTACGTCGCGCCGTGACGTGGACGGGCGGAGATCCGAACGGGACGGCGCGGCGGAGATCGACGCGCTGTGCGCGGAGCCGCCGGCCGGGCGGCAGCACCCGCTCGGGGAAAGGGCAGGAGCCCCGTTCCGCAGGGAACGGGGCTCCTTGGTGGTGCTAAGTCGTGCGCGATCGCCGACCCGTGGCCGTCAGGCCGGGGTGACGTTCTCCGCCTGCGGGCCCTTGGGGCCCTGGGTGACGTCGAAGTTCACGACCTGGTTCTCCTCGAGGGAGCGGAAGCCGGTCGCGTTGATCGCGGAGTAGTGGACGAAGACATCCGGGCCGCCGCCGTCCTGGGCGATGAAGCCGAAGCCCTTTTCAGCGTTGAACCACTTGACGGTTCCGGTAGCCATAAGCCCTCCTATGGGCCAAAGGGTTGCCCTGCTCCAGAACCTGCAAGAAGTCTGAAAACTACAAAAGCCTGCGGGTTACATGCTCCGCAGGCTCTGTACTGCAAGGGAAACCAAACTGCAACTTGCGTCGAGCCTAGCACGCAGCGTGCGCACAGCGGTAGAGGGAAAGATCACGTCACCCGGACGTTTGATTCGGCGTCCGTGGCGCTGACGAAGCGCAGTTCGGAGGGGCCGCGCGGGGGGAGACCACCGCGCGGACCCGGCGCGTACGGCCGCAGGAGTCGGGTCTAGCCTCACGATGTGGACAGTCACGGTGAAAGCACAGCAACCGACATCCGTCGCAGCCGGCCGCGCGTCGGCCACATCCAGTTCCTGAACTGTCTCCCTCTTTACTGGGGGCTTGCCAGAACGGGAACTCTTCTCGACCTGGAACTGACGAAGGACACCCCCGAGAAGCTCAGTGAGCGCCTGGTGCACGGCGAACTCGACATCGCGCCGATCACCCTCGTGGAATTCCTTCGCAATGCCGACGACCTCGTCGCATTCCCCGACCTCGCCGTCGGCTGCGACGGCCCCGTGATGTCCTGCGTGATCGTCTCCCAGCTGCCGCTGGAGCAGCTGGACGGAGCGCGCGTCGCGCTCGGGTCGACCTCCCGCACCTCCGTGCGCCTCGCGCAGCTGCTGCTCGCCGAGCAGTACCGGGTGGCGCCCGACTACTTCACCTGCCCGCCGGACCTGGGCGTGATGATGCAGGAGGCGGAGGCCGCCGTCCTCATCGGGGACGCCGCGCTGCGCGCCTCCCTGCACGACGCGCCCCGCCTCGGCCTGCGGGTCCACGACCTCGGGCAGATGTGGAAGGACTGGACCGGGCTGCCCTTCGTCTTCGCCGTCTGGGCCGCGCGCAAGGACTACCTGGCCCGTGAGCCGGTCGTCGTGCACCAGGTGCACGAGGCGTTCCTCGCCTCGCGCGACCTCTCCCTGGAGGAGGTCGGCAAGGTCGCCGAGCAGGCGGCGCGCTGGGAGAGCTTCGACGCGGAGCTGCTGGAGCGCTACTTCACCACGCTGGACTTCCGCTTCGGGCCCGAGCAGCTCGCGGGCGTACGGGAGTTCGCGCGCAGGACGGGGCCGACCACCGGCTTCCCGGCCGATGTGAACGTGCAGCTGCTCGACGGCCACCGCTGACACCCCACCCCCTAGGCTGTGGGCAGTCTGTCGACCGGACGGTCTGTGCCAGGGCCTTGGCGCCAGGGCTGACGGGGGAGTTGAGATGCAGCCGCTGGATCCGGGTGAGCCGCGCGTCATCGGTGCGTACCGGCTGCTCGGCAGACTCGGTGCGGGCGGGATGGGCCGCGTCTATCTGGGGCGCAGCGCGGGCGGCCGCACGGTCGCGGTGAAGGTCGTCCATCCGCACTTCGCGCTCGACGACGAGTTCCGGGCGCGGTTCCGGCGCGAGGTCGAGGCCGCGCGCCGGGTGGGCGGGGAGTGGACCGCGCCCGTCCTGGACGCCGACCCCGACGCGCCCGTGCCCTGGGTCGCGACCGGTTACGTCGCCGGCCCCGCCCTGTCCCGGACGATCGCCGACCACGGGCCGCTGCCCACGCCCTCGGTGCGCGTGCTGGGCGCCGGGCTCGCGAGGGCGCTGTCCGCCGTGCACGCGCTCGACCTGGTGCACCGGGACGTGAAGCCGTCGAACGTGCTGCTCGCCCTGGAGGGCCCGCGGCTGATCGACTTCGGGATCGCGCGCGTCACCGAAGGCACGGCGTCGCTCACCTCCACCGGCGTCTCGGTCGGCTCGCCGGGCTACATGTCCCCCGAGCAGATCCTCGGCAGGGGCGTCACGGGCGCGGCCGACGTGTTCTCGCTGGGCGCGGTCCTGGTGTACGCGGCGACCGGTGAGGCACCCTTCCCCGGCGACTCCTCCGCCGCGCTGCTCTACAAGGTGGTGCACGAGGAGCCCGAACTCGGCGCACTGGACGACGGCATACGGGATCTGGTGAGCGCCTGCCTGGCCAAGGACCCGGCGGCGAGGCCGACCCCCGCCGAGGTCGCGGAAGAACTCGGCGACGGCGACGGGGCGGGCTGGCTGCCCGGCCCGGTGGTGGAGGAGATCAGCCGCGCGGCGGTGGACCTGCTGCATCTGGAGTCCTTCCCCGCGGGGCCCGTCGCACCCGCGCTCCCGGACCCGGCGGCCTCCGGCCCGGTCGCGTTCTCCAGCCCGGCCCTCGGCGTCTTCGGCCCGCCGGTCGAGCCGGACGCGGCCGCCGCACCGTGGGGCAGGCCGGCGCCGGCCGCCGATCACGAGGCCGCCACGGCCTCGGGCACGTCCCGCCCGGCCGACGGCGGCGGCGTCTCCCTCTCGGCGAGCGGCGGCCGCAAGGGCCGCGGGGTCAGCTGCACGCTCGCCCTCACCGTGGCCGGCGCGCTCGCGGCCGTCACCGTCGGCAGCGGCTTCCTCCTCGACCTGTGGCCGGGCCGCGGCGGCGGCGAACAGGGCGGGAACGACGCGGCCCAGCCGCCGCCCGCCGCGTCCGCGTCCCCCTCCCCGAGCAAGGGCGACGAGGTCCCGGCGGCGTTCCTCGGCACCTGGTCGGGGCCCGCGACCGAACGGTCCGGTCTGCCGCACGGCACCGTGACCGTCACGTTCACCGAGGGGACGAAGGGGCAGGACGTCGTCCGCAGCACCAACGCGATCTCGGTCCTGGGGGTGAGCGTCGAGTGTTACGGCGTCGGCAGGCTCACCTCGGCCACCTCCCGGACGGTCCGCATCGAGGAGCGCGCCGACCCCGAGCGCGAGGGCACGGCCGGCAAGTGCACCGGCGGGAAGGCGGTGTTGGTGTTCACGCTCGCCGACGACGGCACCCTGCGCTACCGGTCCCACGAGGAGGCCGCGGGCACGCCGACCGCGACGCTCACGAAGGTGCGCCGCTGAGCGGGCGCGGGACGGGGAGGCCCGCGGCCGGGTGCCGGGGCCGTGGCGTAGCCTGGATCGGTCCGTAGATCCACAGAAAACCGCCGAAGGGTGACGCCCGGTGACCGAGAAGGCCGACCTTCAGCCCGTCCTGGACCGTGCCGCCGCAGGCGGGCGGATCACAGCCGAGGAAGCGCTCGACCTCTACCGCTCCGCGCCGCTGCACGCGCTGGGCGCGGCGGCGGACGCCGTGCGCCGGCGCCGGTACGCGGGTACGGAGCACATCGCGACGTACATCATCGAACGCAACATCAATTACACCAACGTGTGCGTCACGGCCTGCAAGTTCTGCGCCTTCTACGCCCCGCCGAAGGACACCGCCAAGGGCTGGACCCGCGACCTCGACGACATCCTGCGCCGCTGCGCGGAGACCGTCGAACTCGGCGGCACGCAGATCATGTTCCAGGGCGGCCACCACCCCGACTACGGCGTCGAGTACTACGAGAAGCACTTCGCGGCCATCAAGAAGGAGTTCCCGCAGCTGGTGATCCACTCGCTCGGCGCGTCCGAAGTGGAGCACATGGCGCGGATCTCCGGCGTCGGCGTCGAGGAGGCGATCACCCGCATCCACGCGGCCGGCCTCGACTCCTTCGCGGGCGCCGGCGCCGAACTGCTGCCGGAGCGTCCCCGCAAGGCGATCGCACCGCTCAAGGAGTCCGGTGAGCGGTGGCTGGAGATCATGGAGATCGCGCACGGCCTCGGCGTCGAGTCGACGTCCACGATGCTGATGGGCACGGGCGAGACCAACGCCGAGCGGATCGAGCACCTGCGGATGATCCGCGACACGCAGGACCGCACGGGCGGCTTCCGCGCCTTCATCCCGTACACGTACCAGCCCGAGAACAACCACCTCAAGGGCCGCACGCAGGCGACCCTGTTCGAGTACCTGCGCATGATCGCGATCGCGCGTCTGTTCCTCGACAACGTCGCGCACATCCAGGGCTCCTGGCTGACCACGGGCAAGGAGGTCGGCCAGTTGTCGCTGCACTACGGCGCGGACGACCTCGGCTCGATCATGCTGGAGGAGAACGTCGTCTCCTCGGCCGGCGCCAAGCACCGCTCCAACCGCATGGAGATCATCGACCTGATCCGCAAGGCGGGCCGCGTGCCGGCGCAGCGGACGACGACGTACGAGCACATCGTCGTGCACGAGGACCCGGCGGACGACCCGGTCGACGAGCGCGTGGTCTCGCACATCTCGTCCACGGCGATCGAGGGCGGGACGGCGCACCCGGAGCTGAAGCTGCTCAGCGCCAACTGAGGCGGCCGTGCTGACGATTCACGTCGCCGAGGCGTCGCTCGGGACCGCGGTCCTCGTCGACGGCGCGTACGTCGCGGCCGTCGGCCCCTACGAGGAGCTGGCCGCCGCGCATCCGCAGGCGCGAGTGCGGCGGTGGCCCGGCATCCTCACGCCCGGACTGCTCAACCCGTACGGACCCGAGCTGCTCGAAGGGGCTTATCACCCGGACCCCCGCGAGGCCGAGGAGTTCGGGACCGAACCGATCACGGGGGAGCGGGCGCGGGCGATCTTCCGCGCCGACCCCGCGCGGCGCGGCGCCAGTGCGCGCCGCGGTGTGCAGCGGTTGCTGGCGCACGGAACGGTGGCCGTCGCCGGTGAGCTGCGCGGCCGGGCCGCCCTGGACGCGGTGCGCCGGGCCGGGCTCGCCGTGGGACAGCGTCCTCAGGAGCTGCCGGGCCCTGCGTCCTTCTCACCGACGCCGCTCGTTCTGCTGCCCCGCCTGGTGCCGGGCGGGCCGGCACGGTTCGCCGTGTTCGACGTGCCGGACCGGGCGGCGCTGGTGCGGCGAGGTGCCTCGACGTGCGTGGCGACGGTGCTGGCCGGCCGTCTGGTGTACCGCCGGAAGTGAGCCCGGCGGCCGCGCACCCGAAGCGCCGCGTCGGGCCGCCCGCACGCCGAGGGCTCGGCCCGGTCGTCACCGGCGCCGTCACTGCCAAGGGCCCGGTCGTCACCGGCGCCGCCAACGGCAAGGGCCCGGCCGGCGCCTTCCAGCCCGCCCGGCAAGCCCCCGGCCGACGGCGTCGGGGCGCCTGCCAGAATGGGCGAGTACGCCCCTTCCCGAATCTGCGAGGCCGAACGCCAGTGACCCGCGCAACCCTGGACAAGCAGCCGCACGAAGTCGCCTCGATGTTCGACGACGTGGCGGCGAACTACGACCTCACCAACGACGTGCTCTCGCTCGGCCAGGACCGGCGCTGGCGCAAGGAGGTCGCCAAGGCCGTGGACGCGCGGCCCGCGCAGAAGGTCCTCGACCTCGCGGCCGGTACCGGCACCTCCTCGCTGCCGTTCACCGCCACCGGCGCGTACGTCGTCCCGTGCGACTTCTCCCTCGGCATGCTCCGCGAGGGCAAGAAGCGCCACCCGTGGCTGCCGCTGACCGCGGGCGACGCGACGAAGCTGCCGTTCGCCGACGACGTCTTCGACGCCGTGACGATCTCCTTCGGACTGCGCAACGTGCAGGACACCGACCAGGCGCTGCGCGAGCTGTACCGGGTCACCAAGCCGGGCGGGCGTGTGGTCATCTGCGAGTTCTCGCACGCGACATGGGCGCCGTTCCGCACCGTGTACGAGGAGTACCTGATGCGGGCCCTGCCGCCCGTCGCCCGCGCGGTGTCCTCCAACCCGGACGCGTACGTCTACCTCGCCGAGTCGATCCGCAGCTGGCCCGACCAGCCCGCACTCGCCCGCAGGATCCAGCAGGCCGGCTGGACGAAGGTCGCCTGGCGCAACCTGTCCGGTGGCATCGTCGCGCTGCACCGCGGCACCAAGCCGCAGCAGTAGGCAGCAGGCGTGGAACACCAGTCCGTCGCCGTGGACTACCAGGCGGTTCTGGAGCAGATCGCGCAGGACGTCGCCCCACTGGTCGGCAGCGGCAGGCCCGCCGAGTACATCCCGGCCCTCGCCGGGGTCGACCCGCACCGCTTCGGCATGGCCGTGGCCGACCTGCAGGGCAACGTGTACGGGGTCGGTGACTGGCGCCACCCGTTCTCGGCACAGTCGATCACCAAGGTCTTCACGCTCGCGCTCGCGCTGGCCGCCGGCGGCGACGCCCTGTGGCAACGGGTGGGCCGCGAGCCCTCGGGCAACCCCTTCAACTCGCTGGTGCAGCTGGAGTACGAGAACGGCATTCCGCGCAACCCGTTCATCAACGCCGGCGCACTCGTCGTCACCGACGCGCTGCAGACCCTCACCGGCGACGCCAGCAGCGAACTGCTCGAATTCCTGCGGGAGGAGAGCGGGAACAAGGACCTCGCCTTCGACCCCGAGGTCGCCGAGTCGGAGTCGGCGCACGGCGACCGCAACGCGGCGCTCGCCCACTTCATGGCCTCCTACGGCAACATCGCGAATCCCGTCCCGGCCCTCCTCGACCACTACTTCTGGCAGTGCTCGATCGAGATGAGCTGCGCCGACCTGACGCTCGCCGCCCGCTTCCTGGCCCGGCACGGGCTGCGCGCGGACGGCTCGCGGCTGCTGACCCGCAGCGAGGCCAAGCAGATCAACGCGGTGATGCTCACCTGCGGCACGTACGACGCGGCCGGTGACTTCGCCTACCGCGTCGGTCTGCCCGGCAAGAGCGGGGTCGGCGGCGGCATCGTGGCCGTCGTGCCGGGCCGCTGCACGCTGTGCGTGTGGAGCCCGGGTCTCGACGCGCGGGGCAACTCGGTGGCCGGGGTGGCGGCGCTGGACAGGTTCACGACGCTGACGGGGCTGTCCGTGTTCTGAGGCGGGAACCGGCGGCCGGCAGGATGAGTCCGTTGCTTACGTGCTCCTCATGGAGCGTCAACTTCCCTCCCCGCACGCTGCTTTCGGAGTTCCAGCATGGCGTCGTACTGCGGCCACTGTGGTGCCCCGTCCCCGGACGAGGCCCGCTTCTGCATGACATGCGGCAAGGAGCGGCCGGCCGAGACCGCCCCGCCGGTGCCCGTTTCCGCGCCGGTGCAGGACCCGGCGCCCGTGCCGCCCCCGCCCGCGTACGGCCCCGGTCCCGCCGCGCCCTCGCCCGTGGCGGCCTTCTTCCGGCGGGCTCTGCGCGGCGACTGGGCGGCATCGGTGCGGGCCGCGCTCTGGCCGACCGGTCTGCTGCTCGTGCTCGCGGCCGCGCTGGCGATCCCGTCGTACGGGCAGGAGGACGACGTCGTCGTCGGCTTCAGCGACCGGATGCGGATCGCCCTCGCCCTGCTGATGCAGGGCTTCGGCGGCGGGTTCGAGCTGAAGGCGTCCGACGGGAGCGGGTTCGGCATTGGAGAGTCCGACGGCGGGCACTTCGGCTGGGGGGACTCCTCGGGCGGTTTCGGCGACGGTTACGGCGGCTCGGGCTTCTCCGGCTCCGGCACGGACGCCGTGACTCAGGGCATCGCGTCGCTCTCGCTCGTCCCGCTGACCGTCACCGTGCTGTGGACCGCCGCGCTGTGGGCGGGAGCGCGGATGCTCCGTGCGCGCGGCGCCGGGCTCGAAGCGGCCGTGCGCGTCTCACTGGTGGTCACCGCGGCCGTCCTCGCGCTCGGCCTGTTCGCCCAGCCCGAGATCGCGGGCGTCGAGGTGTCCTCGTCACCGCTGCTCGCGGCGCTCGGCGCGCTGGTGCTCTCGCTGGCCGTGACGGCCGGGGTGCTCCAGCGCGACGCCCTCGCCGCGTGGCCGGCGCAGTGGCCCGCCGTCCGGTCCGCGGTCCGCGCCTTCGGCACGGCGGTCCGCGCGCTCGCCTCAGTCGTCGCGCTGTGCTCGCTGACCGGCTTCGCGGTGTACGCGGCCAACGACGACGTGGACGGCACGGCCCTGCTGACGGCGCTGCCGATCCTGCCGAACATCGGCTTCACCGTGCTCGGTCTGGGCTGGGGCGTGCCGGTGACCTACCACGTCCGGGGCGACGCCGTCTTCTTCGGCTGGGGCTCCGAGCACGGCAGTTTCGGCCTGGGCGAGATCGCCGACGTGTGGGGCGGCGGGGCGGTGGCGGGAGCGGTGGCGCTCGGCGTCGTCTCCGCGCTGATCCTGGGTGTGTGGGCGGCGCGCCGTTCGGCCGACCGGCGCGAGCAGTGGCTGGCGGCGGCGTTCGTCCTGGGGCTGCTGCTGCTGTTCACCGGGGTCAGCGGAGTCTTCGCCGAAATGGCGGGCGGGCTGTCCGGCCTCCGCGGACAGGGCGTCGTCGAGATCGCGCCGAGCGTGCCGGACACGCTGCTGTTCGGGCTGCTGTGGGTGGGCGGCGCGACGTTCGTCGCGTCGTTCCTGCCCGGGCGGCCCGGACCGCGGCCGACGGCGCAGGCGACGCCGTACACCCCGCCGCGGATGCCGCACGGGGCCGGGGCGGCGGCCGCACCGGCGCCGTACGCACCGGGACCGCCCGCGCCCGGCCCGGAGGCGGGTGGTCCGCAGGCGGGCGGTCCGCAGGCCCCGGCGGCCGCTGCGCCCGGCGGCGGTCCGCACGACCCGTACACCGTGCACCTCGGCGCGCCGGCGGCGTCCGGCACCGTGCCGCTGCCCGCCGGACAGGGCGGAGGAGCCACGGGGGACCGCAGGCGCAAGGTCCTGCTGTGGACGGCGACGCTCACCGCCGCGTTCGCCATCGGCGGCGGGGCGACGGCCGGGCTGCTGATCTGGCAGGACCGGCAGGACGAGGGTCACGCGCCGCCGACGCGGGACCGGCGGTCCGCGCCGTCCGCGCAGAGTCCGGACGCCGGGCCGCAGGCGACGCCGCCGCCCGCCGCCTCACCCACCGCCTCGCCCTCGGCCACGACTTCGCCGCCGGCCCCGCCCGACGGCACGCTCCCCGCCGGCTTCGCGATGCGTGAGGACCCCGCCGGGTTCAGCGTGGGGGTCATGGAGGGCTGGACCCGGCGCCAGGCCGGCAGCCAGGTGTTCTACGAGGCGCCCACCGGAGGCGAGTACCTCCAGATCGGCATCATCCGGAACACCCCGATGAACTCGTACGAGAACTTCACCGGCCTGGAGAAGAAGCACCTGGCGGACGCCGAGAGCGACTACCGGCGCCTGCACCTGGAGAAGAACACCTACCAGGGCCGCCCCGGCGCGCTCTGGGAGTTCACGCACATCCCCGAGCCCGACGAGGGCGGCCTGGTCCGCCACGTCATCGACCAGGCCTTCGTCGCCGCCGACGGCACCGAGTACGCGATTCTCGCCGCCGGTCGCGCCGACCGCTGGGACCCGGACAAGGACCTGGTGTTCTTCACGGCGCTCGCCACGTTCAGGGCCGGCTGAGGCCGTCCGCCAGCTCCAGCCGGAAGCAGTAGCCGATCTGCTGCGACACCGGGGTCGTGAACGTCTCGGCGAGCTCCATCCCGAGCCGCCGGACCACGGCGAGGGACCGCTCGTTGCGGGAGTTCACCATGGCCACCACGCGCTCCACACCCGCCGCCCGCACCCGCTGAAGGGTGGTGCGGGCGGCGGCCGTGGCGTAGCCCCTGCCCCAGGCGGAGCGGGCGAGCCGCCAGCCGATCTCGATCTCGCCGACCGGCCCGAAGTTCTCGTGCGGCCACGGCTGCGCGCCCGTGAAGCCGACGACCTCGCCGTGCTCGTCGAGGATCGTCCAGAAGCAGAAGCCGTGTTCGGCGTCGTGCCTGCGCTGCCGGGCGGTGAGCTCCTCGTACACCGACAGCTCCGCCGCCCTGCCCCCGTGGAACTCCATGACCTCCGGGTCGTCGAAGACCCGGTGCCAGGCCAGGGCGTCCTCGTCGGTCGGGACGCGCAGTTCGATGGCGGGGAGCGGCCTGCTGCTCATGGAGGAGCCCTTCGGTCGGCGGAACTGATCGCCCCCATAGACTGCCCATGTCCTGTGCCGTTCGGTACGCAATGTCGAAACCGAACCGATCGAACCGCATCGAATCTTCGGGAGAATCCGCCGTGACCGAAGCCCTTACCGAGCACACTGCCGATGTGATCGTCGTCGGGGCAGGCCCGGCCGGCTCCACGACCGCGTACTACCTGGCCAAGGCCGGACTGGACGTCCTCCTCCTGGAGAAGACCGCGTTCCCGCGCGAGAAGGTCTGCGGCGACGGCCTCACCCCCCGCGCGACCAAGCAGCTCGTCGCGATGGGCATCGACATCTCGGAAGAGGCCGGCTGGCTGCGCAACAAGGGCCTGCGGATCATCGGGGGCGGCGTGCGCCTCCAGCTGGACTGGCCGGACCTCGCCTCGTACCCGGACTACGGCCTCGTCCGCAAGCGCGACGACTTCGACGAGCAGCTGGCGCGGCAGGCGCAGAAGGCGGGCGCGCGCCTGTACGAGCGCTGCAACGTGGGTGCGCCGATCGTCGACGACCGCACCGGCCGCATCACGGGCGTGCACGCCAAGCTGGGCGAGGACAAGACGCCGGTCACCTTCCACGCGCCGCTCGTCGTCGCCGCCGACGGCAACTCCTCGCGCATCTCCCTCGCGATGGGCCTGCACCGCCGTGAGGACCGCCCGATGGGCGTCGCGGTGCGTACGTACTTCACCTCCCCGCGCCACGACGACGACTACCTGGAGTCCTGGCTGGAGCTGTGGGACCGGCGCGGCCCGGGCGAGGACCGGCTGCTGCCCGGCTACGGCTGGATCTTCGGCATGGGCGACGGAACCTCCAACGTGGGCCTGGGCGTCCTCAACACCTCCGCGTCCTTCAAGGAGCTGGACTGGCGCGAGGTGCTCAAGGCGTGGTGCGCCTCGATGCCGGAGGACTGGGGCTACACCGAGGAGAACATGACGGGCCCGATCCGCGGCGCGGCCCTCCCCATGGCGTTCAACCGCCAGCCGCACTACACGAAGGGGCTGCTGCTGGTCGGCGACGCGGGCGGCCTGGTCAACCCGTTCAACGGCGAGGGCATCGCCTACGCGATGGAGTCCGGCCAGATCGCGGCCGACGTCATCGTCCAGGCCCACGCCCGCCGGACCCCGGCCCAGCGCGAACTCGCCCTGCACGGCTACCCGAAGGTCCTCAAGGACACCTACGGCGGCTACTACACCCTGGGCCGCGCCTTCGTGAAGCTGATCGGCAACCCGAAGGTCATGAAGGTCGCCACCCAGCGCGGCCTGACGCACCCGCTGTTGATGAAGTTCACGCTGAAGATGCTGGCGAACCTGACGGACCCGACGGGCGGCGACGCGATGGACCGCATCATCAACGGCCTGTCGAAGGTGGCCCCGAAGGCGTGAACGCCCGGCGGTAGTCGCTGGGGGAGACCCCGAGCGCACGGGTGAAGTGGTGGCGCAGATTGGCCGCGCTGCCCAGCCCGCTGCGTTCGCCGACCTGCTCGACGGGCAGTCCGGTGGTCTCCAGCAGTGTCTGCGCCCGTGCGAGCCGCTGCGCGAGCAGCCAGCGCAGGGGCGTGGTGCCGGTCGCCGCCACGAGGCGGCGGTGGAAGGTGCGGGGGCTCATCCGGGCCCGACGCGCCAGTTCGTCGACGGTCAGCGGCCGGTCGAGATGCTCCGAGGCCCACTCCAGGACCGGCCCGAGACTGTCGTCGTCGGTCTCGGGCACCGGATGCTCGATGAACTGCGCCTGCCCGCCGGAGCGATGGGCGGGCACGACGAGCCTGCGGGCGAGCTGCCCCGCGACGCGTGCTCCGAGGTCCCGGCGCACGAGATGCAGGCACAGGTCCAGGGCGGCGGTCGCGCCCGCGCTGGTCAGGATCCGGCCCTCGTCGGTGTAGAGGACCGAGTCGTCGACGATCACCTCGGGATGGCGGGCGGCGAGTTCCCGGGTGTGCTGCCAGTGCGCGGTGGCGCGCCGGCCGTCGAGCAGTCCGGCGGCGGCCAGCGCGAACGCCCCCACGCACAGCGAGACCATGCGGGACCCGGCCGCGGCGGCGGAGCGCAGGGCCTCGACGAGGCGCTCGGGCACCGGCTCGTCGCCGTCGACGCATGACTGGGGCACGGAGGGCACGATCACGGTGTCCGCGCCGACGAGGCCGTCGAGCCCATGGGTCGTACGGATCCCGAAGACACCGCCGGCCGGTCCCGGGTCGTCGCCGCAGAGCCGGAGCTCGTACCAGGGGTCGAAGAGGTCGGGGTGCGGGACGCCGAACACCGTGCAGGCGATGGTGATTTCGTACATCTCCCACAGGGAGAGGCCGAGGCGGGTGTCGGGGACGACGGCGATCGCGACGACTCCTGGGCTCATGCCGAGACTCTACGGCAGGAATTTTGCGGAGGGGGTCAGTCCTGCCACTGTCGTGCGCGAAGGCCCGTTGCGAGGCTGGAACTCCCATCGGAACGAATGCGGAGTACCTCTCTATGTCATCCGAAATCACCTCGCCTGCCGCCGGACTGCCCGCGGTCTCCGTCATCGGCCTCGGCCAGATGGGTTCGGCGCTCGCCGGGGCGTTCCTCACGGCCGGCCACCGAACGACGGTCTGGAACCGCACCCAGGCCAAGGCGGACGCTCTGGTGCGGCGGGGTGCGGCGCGGGCGGACTCGGTCGCCGCGGCGATCGAGGCGAGCGAGCTCGTCGTGGTCTGCGTCCTCGACCACGTGGCCGTACGCGAACTGCTCGACCCCGAAGCCGGGTTGCTGGTGGGGCACACCCTCGTCAACATGACCTCGGGCTCGCCCGAGCAGGCCCGGGAGAATGCGGCCTGGGCCGCCCGGCACGGCTTCGCCTACCTGGACGGCGGCATCATGACCACGCCGCCGGGCGTCGGTCACCCGGCGAGCATGATCCTTTGCAGTGGCTCGCCCGCAGCGTTCGCCGAGCACCGCGGGACGCTGGCGGCGCTCGGCGACCCCGTCGGCCTCGGCGAGGACGCCGGACTCGCCTCGCTGTACGACACGGGCCTGCTCGGCCTCATGTGGTCCGTGTTCGCGGGCTGGCTGCACGCCACGGCGCTCGTCGGCGCGGACGGCGTACCGGCGCGGGCGTTCACGCCGCTGGCGATCCGCTGGCTGACGACGGTCGGCGGCTTCATGGACACGTACGCACCCCAGATCGACGCCGGCCGTTGTCCCGGGGACGACGCCACGGTCGACGTCCAGCTGGCCGCGGTGAACCACCTGCTGGAGGCGTCCCGCGACCGGGGGATCGACACGCGCCTGCCGGAGCTGCACCGGGAGCTGATGGCGAAGACGATCGCGGCCGGGCACGGTCAGGACAGCTATGCGCGAGTGATCGAGCAGTTCCGCGGGGCGTGAGTCGGGTCGACGCCTCCCGGTCGGCTGCTTCGCCTCGTCACCTGTCGGCAGGACCGACATCCCGGCGAACGCCGGGCGACGGGGGCGCAGTACGGAGCGTGGCGTCTGGCGGGACGCTGAAGGCACAGCTCAACGGCCCGCGCCCGACACATGCACCCGCAGGCCCGTCCGGCTGCCCAGGTCGGGCAGCGGATGGGCGGGCCACCCGCGGGCGTACGCCGGGGGGCTCTCCCCGTCCGCGACCACGACGGCGACCGGCCGCCGGCGCGTCGCGGCCGCGAGTTCCTCCGGCGTGATGCTCTCGTCGTGGCCCCAGGGCTGGCGGGAGGCACAGCCGGCGCGGAACGCGATGCGGATGGCCTCCGCGCCGCTGACCACGCAGGGCGGGCGCACCCCCAGGGCACGCAGTTCGGCGACGACGCGCTCGAGATCGGCGGTGCTGCGCCGCACCCGGTCCGCCGCGCTGTCGGCCACCCGGAACTGGATCGCCAGATGCCCCGCCACGACCGCCGCGACGATCCCGGCGGCGATCCACCGCCCGCGCGGCCGGGGCCGGCACGCCCGGACGAGGCCGTACGCGACGGGCAGGGCGAGCAGCGCGTACACGGGCAGCAGGAAGCGCGGTGCCGCGTAGCCGACGGTGAACAGGTAGGGAACGGCCAGCGCGGCACCGACGACCGTCGCCACCACCAGGGGAGTGCGGTGGCGGCGGCCGCGCACGGCGGCCCGTACACCGGCCGCCACGAGCAGCGGCAGCACGAAGAACCACAGGGCGGTCACGGGGTGCCGCCAGGGCACGTCGCACGGGCGGCACAGCATTCGGCCGTTGAGGGCGCGTACGTGATCGTCGACGGAGAAGTACCAGCCCAGCCGGCCCTGGATCTCGCTGGCCCGGTCCAGCCGGGCGGTGAGGCCCCCGTACGAGAGGTACGCCTCGACGATCCACTCGGCGCAGCCGACGACCAAGCCCGCCGCGAGCAGGACCAGCAGCAGCGGCCACCGCCAGGCCCGCATCACCACGGCCGCGACCGCGAGCGGCAGCGCGAGCCACACCGCGTCCGTGGGCCGCATCAGCGCGGCGAACGCCACCCCCGCCGCCATGCCGGCGGGCGCCCACCGGTCGCCCGGGCTCCGCGCGGCCCGCAGGAAGAAGCCGACCGCGGCGAGCGCCCCGTAGGCGACCCACAGGTTGGGCATCGCCTGCGAGGCGTAGAACATCGTGATCCACAGCCCGGCGAAGAGCACGCCCGCGACGCCGAGGACGGGAGCGGGCAGCAGCCGGCGCCACACCCACAGCGCGAGGAACAGGCCGCAGCCCGCCAGCACGGCCATGTAGACGCGCAGCGCCATGACGGAGGTGGTCAGCGCCGTGACGGGGGCGACGAGGAAGGTGATGCCCCGGGCGCGCGGCGCGCTGAAGAACGCCGCCGGCGCCTGCGGGCTCACCTGACTGACGTACACCGACTCGTCCCAGCCGAGCCCGAGCCCCGGGGCGATCAGCGCCAGGTGGACGAGCGCGAAGGCGGCGGAGACGCCCGCGAGCCACGGCAGGGGGTTCCCGGCGGCCGTGCCGGCGCGCGGTCGTGGCAGCACCGCGCCCGCGGCACCGGTCAGCGCCTCGTTGATCACGCCTGTTTCCCGCATGGCGCCAGGCTGCCGCCGGGTGCGGCCGGCCGCCCGGACCCGCGCGGCAGTCGGACCAATGCGCGCTCCGAACGAGTGAGCCCATGCCGGTCGTCGCGTCCGCTGGTTAGCATCCGGAAAGGGGCAGCCCACGGATGGCACGGAGGCCGTCATGCAGCAAGGACCCGCATCCCGTCTGTCGGTGAACCGCTCACGGCTCGGCCACAAGGTGCGGTACGCCCTGCGCCACCCCCGCCGCGTCGTGCCCCATCTGCGCCGGGCCGGGCGGGACGCGTGGCTGCGGCTGCGCCACCGCGGCGGCCACGTCGCGTACTACCGGGCGGTGATGGCGTCCGACACCGCGAGGAGCCCGGAGGCGGCGGTCGGCGGCGGGCCCTCGCACGACCGCTGGCTCGCCATCGGGCAGATGCAGTTCGACTACCTGCGCGAGCACGGGCTGCGGCCGCAGGACCGGATGCTGGAGATCGGCTGCGGAAACCTGCGGGCGGGCCGGCTGTTCATCGACCATCTGGAGCCCGGCCACTACTACGGGATCGACATCTCGCCCGACATCCTCATCGAGGCCAAGAAGACACTCGTCCGCTACGGGCTCCAGCACAAGCTGCCGTACCTGACGCCCGTCGAGGATCTGACCCTGGACTTCCTTCCCGACGACGCGTTCACGGTCGTGCACGCGCACAGCGTCTTCTCGCACTCGCCGCTGGAGATCATCGACGAATGTCTCGCGCATGTCGGACGGATCCTCGCGCCCGGCGGCTTCTTCGACTTCACCTACGACCGCACCGAGACGCGCGAGCACCAGGTGCTGGGCGAGGACTTCTACTACCGGACGGAGACCCTG
Source organism: Streptomyces sp. NPDC049597 (assembly GCF_040675505.1). Classification (NCBI taxonomy): domain Bacteria; kingdom Bacillati; phylum Actinomycetota; class Actinomycetes; order Kitasatosporales; family Streptomycetaceae; genus Streptomyces; species Streptomyces sp. NPDC049597. Next base: position 235,175 of record NZ_JBFAOY010000004.1, on the reverse strand, counting down.
GTACGCCTGGCCGCGCGCCACGGCCTGGCCGCCCGTTTCATGGACGACTGGGAGCGCCTGCCGCACGGCCAGTCGAAGCTCCGCGTCACGCACGCGGCGTGAGGGGCGCGGGGAGGACGCCGGGTCGCGGCAGCGGGGGGCACGGGGCTGACCGGGGGCCACGTCGCCGGGGAGCTGCGAGCGGCGCCGGGCGGCCGGGCCCGAACCGCCGGGGGCCGGGTACGACGAAGGCCGCCGCTCCCGTTCCGGAGCGGCGGCCCGTCGAAGACGTCGACAGCCCTCAGAGCACGCGGACCGCGCCGCTCGCGGGGTAGCCGGACAGGTCCTGGATCACGACGCCCTTGCTCGGGTTCGCGGCGTCGAGGTACTGGCCGTTCCCGATGTACACACCCGTGTGGTACGCCGAGCCCGCGCCGCCCCAGTAGAGGATGTCGCCGACCTGGAGGTCGGAGGTGCCGACCTGGGTGCCGGCGACCGACTGGTCCTGCGAGACGCGCGGCAGCTCGATGCCGACCTGGCGGTACGCGGCCTGGACCAGGCTGGAGCAGTCCCATGCGTTGGGACCGGTGGCGCCCATGATGTACGCGTCGCCGAGCTGCGCCTTGAGGAAGGCGACGACGGTGGCGGCGGAGCCGCTCGCGGGGGCGGACAGCGTGGTGCGCTCGGCGCTGCGGGAGGCGCGCGCCTTCGCCTCGGCCTCGGCGCGGGCCTTGGCCTCCGCCTTGGCCTTCGCCTCGGCCTCGCGCTCCGCCTCGGCCTTCGCCTTCTGGGCCTTCTTGGCCGCCTCCTCGGCGGCGGCGTCCTCCAGCGCCTGCAGTTCGAGGTCGAGCGCGACCTGCTGCGTGGCCTCGGCCGACCGCGCGACCGCGGCGGAGAGGTCGGCGGAGGTGAGGACGGGCATCTCGATGGTCTGGGTCACCGGCTCGGCGTTCGCCGGCCCGGCGGCTCCGGCCACCGCGATGGTGCTGAGGAAGCCACCGGCAACTCCGGTCCGGATCGCGACTTTCGACGCTCCGCGGCGGGGCTTCCGGTGGCTGGGTATGTGAGCGGTGTGGGACATGAGTACAACCGCTATCAGGGCCCGCCGGTTCCCTTCAAGAAACGTGGGTTGCGCCACAGTTACGAACGGAACCTCTGAATCCGCCTCGCACGGACCTTTATTGACGCCGTAACGGGCAAACCGGGCATGCGTGATCACGGCTGTGATCATGGGCTTTCTGTAAAAGGTCCGAATTGCCGTCGGCCTATCACCGTCTTGCCCGGATGGCCAAGCCCTGCTTTTGTTGAAGTCTTGAGCGAGTGGCGCAGGTCACAGAACGGTCAATGTGCGGGCCCCGTGGAGGCTCGTGAACGCGTGCACGCGTCCACCGTCGTCCACTCCGTCCCACGGTCGAGTGAGCGGATGTCCTCTATCACCCATTGCGGTCCATCGCCAATTTGCCTGCATGGGCCATCACTTGATAGAGCGCCACGTCTTTGACCAGCGACAACCGCACCGGATGTCACGTCTGGTGATCACTCGGGAGCTTCATGTATGAAGATCACCGCTCACCCTCGTTCATGATCGTTCGTCGGGTGGTGGAGATCACAAACGGGATGCCCGACCCCGTGTCGCAGATCACAGACCGACAGGCATAGGATGCGGAGCAGTCGGGCTTGTGAACTGCCTCACATGTGCACGATCTTCGCGAGGCGGCGAGGCGATGGCCCGGTGCGGTCCAACGGTCAAGGACGACTGGAAGGAGCGAGGAGGGTGAATGCTTACGCGCCCATCCTTGTGCTCGGCGCCCTCGGGGCAGGGTTTGCGATCTTCTCCGTGGTCATGGCCACGCTTATCGGCCCAAAGCGGTACAACCGGGCGAAGCTTGAAGCGTACGAGTGCGGCATCGAGCCGACGCCGACGCCGGCCGGTGGCGGCCGCTTTCCGATCAAGTACTACCTGACGGCGATGCTCTTCATCATTTTCGATATCGAGATCGTCTTCCTCTATCCCTGGGCCGTCACCTTCGACGCGCTGGGGATCTTCGGGCTCGTGGAGATGCTGCTCTTCGTGCTCACCGTCTTCGTCGCCTACGCGTACGTGTGGCGGCGCGGCGGCCTGGAATGGGACTGAGGGGCGAAGGGGCACTCCTATGGGACTCGAAGAGAAGCTGCCGAGCGGCTTTCTGCTGACCACCGTCGAACAGGCCGCGGGCTGGGTGCGCAAGTCGTCCGTGTTCCCGGCGACCTTCGGCCTGGCGTGCTGTGCCATCGAGATGATGACGACGGGCGCCGGGCGGTACGACCTGGCCCGGTTCGGCATGGAGGTCTTCCGCGGCTCGCCGCGTCAGGCCGACCTGATGATCGTGGCCGGCCGGGTGAGCCAGAAGATGGCGCCCGTCCTGCGCCAGGTCTACGACCAGATGCCCAGCCCCAAGTGGGTGATCTCCATGGGTGTTTGCGCCTCATCGGGCGGAATGTTCAACAATTACGCGATTGTGCAGGGTGTTGATCACATTGTCCCTGTCGACATCTATTTGCCCGGCTGCCCGCCGCGCCCGGAGATGCTGATGGACGCGATCCTCAAGCTCCATCAGAAGATCCAGAGCTCCAAGCTCGGCGTGAACGCGGAGGAAGCGGCCCGCGAGGCGGAGGAAGCGGCCCTGAAGGCGCTCCCGACGATCGAGATGAAGGGGCTGCTGCGGTGACGGACCAGCCGAACCCGGAGAAGGAGCTCTCCGGGCAGAACCTTCCCGGGCAGCGCGGTGAGCACGGCGAGGAGATCCGCGTCCAGCGCGGCATGTTCGGGGCCAATAACGGAGGGGATACGTCCGGTTACGGTGGGCTCGTACGCTCCGTACGGCTCCCGGGACCGGCCGCCCGCCCCTACGGGGGGTACTTCGACGAGGTCGCCGACGAACTCGAAGGCGCTCTGGAGGAGCAGGGCCTCCTCCCGGAGAACGCCATCGAGAAGACGGTCGTCGACCGCGGCGAACTCACCTTCCACATCGCGCGCGAGCACCTGGTCCAGGTGGCGAGGACCCTGCGCGACGACCCGGCGCTGCGCTTCGAGCTGTGCACCGGCGTGAGCGGGGTGCACTACCTGCATGACAAGGGCCGCGAACTGCACGCCGTCTACCACCTGCGTTCGCTCACCCACGGCCGGCTGATCCGGCTGGAGGTCGCGGCGCCGGACAGCGACCCGCACGTCCCGTCGCTGGTCCCGGTCTACCCGACCAACGACTGGCACGAGCGCGAGACGTACGACTTCTTCGGGCTCGTCTTCGACGGCCACCCCGCCCTCACCCGGATCATGATGCCGGACGACTGGCAGGGCTTCCCGCAGCGCAAGGACTATCCGCTCGGCGGCATCGCCGTCGAGTACAAGGGCGCCCAGATCCCGGCTCCGGACCAGCGGAGGTCGTACTCATGAGCACGTCGCACGCATCCGCATCCGACGCAGCCGCCTCGGCCGCTTCGGCGCGCGAGACCACGGAAGGCACCGTCTACACGGTCACCGGCGGCGACTGGGACGAGATCGTCCAGTCCGCCGCCAAGGCCGACGACCAGCGCATCGTGGTCAACATGGGTCCGCAGCACCCCTCCACGCACGGCGTCCTGCGCCTGATCCTGGAGATCGACGGCGAGACGGTGACCGAGGCCCGCTGCGGCATCGGCTACCTGCACACCGGTATCGAGAAGAACCTCGAGTACCGGACGTGGACGCAGGGCACCACGTTCGTCACGCGCATGGATTACCTGACGCCGTTCTTCAACGAGACGGCGTACTGCCTCGGTGTGGAGCGGCTGCTCGGCATCGAGGACCGGATCCCCGACCGGGCGACGATCATCCGCGTGCTGCTGATGGAGCTCAACCGGCTCTCCTCGCACCTGGTGTGCATCGCCACCGGCGGCATGGAGCTCGGCGCCACGACGATCATGATCTACGGCTTCCGCGACCGCGAAATGATCCTCGACATCTACGAGCTGATCACCGGCCTGCGCATGAACCACGCGTACATCAGGCCCGGCGGGCTCGCCCAGGACCTGCCGCCCGGCGCGGTGGACCAGATGCGCGAGTTCGTGAAGACGATGAAGAGGAACCTGCCGGAGTACGACAAGCTCGCCACCGGCAACCCGATCTTCAAGGCCCGTATGCAGGACATCGGGTACCTCGATCTCACGGGCTGCATGGCGCTCGGCGCCACCGGACCGATCCTGCGCTCCGCGGGTCTCGCCCACGACCTGCGCAAGACCGACCCGTACTGCGGCTACGAGACGTACGACTTCGACGTGCCGACCGCCGACACCTGCGACGCCTACGGCCGCTTCCTCATCCGCCTCGAGGAGATGCGCCAGTCGCTGCGGATCGTCGAGCAGTGCCTGGACCGCCTCGAGCCGGGGCCGGTCATGGTCGCCGACAAGAAGATCGCCTGGCCCGCGCAGCTCGCCCTGGGCCCTGACGGACTCGGCAACTCCCTCGACCACATCAAGAACATCATGGGCACCTCCATGGAGGCCCTGATCCACCACTTCAAGCTGGTGACCGAAGGCTTCCGCGTACCGGCCGGGCAGGCGTACGCCGCCGTCGAGTCGCCCAAGGGCGAACTCGGCGTCCATGTCGTCTCCGACGGCGGCACCCGTCCCTTCCGGGTCCACTTCCGCGACCCCTCCTTCACCAACCTGCAGGCCATGGCGGCCATGTGCGAAGGCGGCCAGGTCGCCGACGTCATCGTCGCCGTCGCGTCCATCGACCCCGTGATGGGAGGCGTCGACCGATGACGGACGTATCGCTGGGCATGCCGCAACTGCCCGCGCCCGACTACCCGGCCGATGTGCGCGCCCGGCTCGAGGCGGACGCGAAAGAGGTCATCGCCCGCTACCCGGACTCGCGCTCCGCGCTGCTCCCGCTGCTGCACCTCGTGCAGTCGGAGGAGGGCCATGTGACCCGTACGGGCATGCGGTTCTGCGCGGACATGCTCGGGCTCACCACCGCGGAGGTCACCGCGGTCGCCACCTTCTACACCATGTACCGGCGCAAGCCGTCGGGCGACTACCAGGTGGGCGTCTGCACCAACACCCTGTGCGCGGTGATGGGCGGCGACGCGATCTTCGAGGAGCTCAAGGAGCACCTCGGCGTCGGCAACAACGAGACGACCGAGGACGGCAAGGTCACCCTCGAGCACATCGAGTGCAACGCCGCCTGCGACTTCGCGCCCGTCGTGATGGTCAACTGGGAGTTCTTCGACAACCAGACGCCGCAGTCGGCGAAGCAGCTCGTCGACGACCTGCGGGCGGGCCGCGAGGTCACCCCCACCCGCGGCGCGCCCCTGTGCACCTACAAGGAGACCGCCCGCATCCTGGCCGGCTTCCCCGACGAGCGTCCCGGCGCGGTCGAGGCGGGCGGTGGCGCCGGACCCGCGTCCCTGATCGGGCTCCGCCTGGCCAAGGGCGAGGCCGCCCCGGCCACGCGCGTGGTCCACCCGCGCGGCGAGGCGCCCCAGGAGCGGCCGCAGCCGGGCGCCGAGCACCTCAGCTCTCATGATGCGCCGCAGCAGACATCGGCGTCCGACCCGGAGCACCCGGCCGGACCTGTCAGCGAGGAGGGGGAGTGATGACCGTGTCCACCGAATACGGGGGCAGCTCCCGGCCCGAGACCGGCGGCGAGGCCAGCCCGGAGAAGCTGCTGGCCCCGGTGCTCTCCGCCTTCTGGGACGAGCCGGAGTCCTGGACCCTCGCGACCTACCGCAGCCATGAGGGCTACGAGGGCCTGCGCAAGGCGCTGGAGATGTCGCCCGACGACCTCATCGCCTACGTCAAGGACTCGGGCCTGCGCGGCCGCGGCGGCGCCGGCTTCCCCACCGGGATGAAGTGGCAGTTCATCCCGCAGGGCGACGGAAAGCCCCACTACCTCGTGGTCAACGCCGACGAGTCGGAGCCGGGCACCTGCAAGGACATCCCGCTCCTCTTCGCCAACCCGCACTCCCTGATCGAAGGCATCGTGATCGCCTGCTACGCGATCCGGTCCAACCACGCCTTCATCTACCTGCGCGGCGAAGTCGTCCCCGTGCTGCGGCGGCTGCACGAGGCCGTCCGCGAGGCGTACGAAGCGGGCTTCCTCGGCAAGGACATCCTGGGCAGCGGGCTCGACCTCGAGGTCACCGTGCACGCGGGCGCCGGCGCGTACATCTGCGGTGAGGAGACCGCGCTGCTGGACTCCCTGGAAGGCCGCCGCGGCCAGCCCCGGCTCAGGCCCCCCTTCCCCGCGGTCGCCGGTCTGTACGCGTGCCCCACTGTGGTGAACAACGTCGAGTCCATCGCGTCCGTTCCCGCCATCCTGAACAAGGGCAAGGACTGGTTCAGGTCGATGGGCAGCGAGAAGTCCCCGGGCTTCACGCTGTACTCCCTCAGCGGCCATGTCGCGAGCCCCGGCCAGTACGAGGCCCCGCTCGGCATCACGCTGCGCCAGCTGCTCGACATGAGCGGCGGCATGCGGCCGGGCCACCGGCTCAAGTTCTGGACGCCGGGCGGCTCCTCGACCCCGATGTTCACCGACGAGCACCTCGACGTCCCGCTGGACTACGAGGGTGTGGGCGCGGCCGGGTCGATGCTCGGCACCAAGGCGCTCCAGTGCTTCGACGAGACCACCTGTGTGGTGCGGGCCGTGACCCGGTGGACCGAGTTCTACGCCCACGAGTCGTGCGGCAAGTGCACACCGTGCCGCGAAGGAACCTACTGGCTCGTCCAGTTGCTCCGCGACATCGAGGCCGGCAAGGGCGTCATGAGCGACCTCGACAAGCTGAACGACATCGCCGACAACATCAACGGCAAGTCGTTCTGCGCGCTCGGCGACGGTGCCGCATCGCCGATCTTCTCCTCGCTCAAGTACTTCCGCGACGAGTACGAGCAGCACATCACGGGCCGGGGCTGCCCCTTCGACCCCGCCAGGTCCACGGCCTGGGCCGACCGACACATCACGGAGGTGTCCGCATGAGTCCGGCGCACGCGCCCGGCACCGGCCGCGGCTTCCACTCGTCTCACCCGGAGGTGGACGCATGACCGTCACCACGTCCTCCGCCTCCGCCGGCGGAGCGGCTGCCCAGCCGCCGCAGGACCTCGTCTCGCTGACCATCGACGGCGTCGAGCTCTCCGTCCCCAAGGGGACGCTGGTGATCCGCGCCGCCGAACTCCTCGGCATCGAGATCCCGCGCTTTTGCGACCACCCGCTCCTCGACCCCGCCGGCGCCTGCCGCCAGTGCATCGTCGAGGTGGAGGGCCAGCGCAAGCCGATGGCCTCCTGCACCATCACCTGCACCGACGGCATGGTCGTCAGGACGCAGCTCACCTCGCCCGTCGCCGAGAAGGCGCAGAAGGGCGTGATGGAGCTGCTGCTGATCAACCACCCGCTGGACTGCCCGGTCTGCGACAAGGGCGGCGAGTGCCCCCTGCAGAACCAGGCGGTCTCGCACGGGCAGGCGGAGTCCCGCTTCGAGGGGCGCAAGCGCACCTACGAGAAGCCGGTGCCCATCTCGGCACAGGTGCTCCTCGACCGCGAGCGCTGCGTGCTGTGCGCGCGCTGCACCCGCTTCTCCAACCAGGTCGCGGGCGACCCGATGATCGAGCTGATCGAGCGGGGCGCGCTCCAGCAGGTGGGCACCGGCGAGGGCGATCCGTTCGAGTCGTACTTCTCCGGCAACACCATCCAGATCTGCCCGGTGGGCGCGCTCACCTCGGCCGCGTACCGGTTCCGCTCCCGCCCCTTCGACCTGGTCTCCTCGCCGAGCGTGTGCGAGCACTGTGCGGGCGGCTGCGCCACCCGCACCGACCACCGGCGCGGCAAGGTCATGCGCCGTCTGGCCGCCGAGGACCCGGAGGTCAACGAGGAGTGGCTGTGCGACAAGGGGCGGTTCGCCTTCCGCTACGCCCAGCAGCGCGACCGCCTCACCACCCCGCTGGTGCGCAGCAAGGACACCGGTGAGCTGGAGCCGGCGAGCTGGCCGGAGGCGCTGGAGGCGGCGGCGGAGGGGCTGCGTGCCGCACGCGGCCGGGTCGGCGTGCTCACCGGCGGCCGGCTGACCGTCGAGGACTCCTACGCGTACGCCAAGTTCGCGCGGGTCGCCCTGGACACCAACGACATCGACTTCCGCGTGCGTGTCCACTCCGCCGAGGAGGCCGACTTCCTCGCGGCAGCGGTCGCCGGACAGGGCCGGGACCTGTCCGGCACCGGAGTCACCTACACCTCGCTGGAGAAGGCGCCGGCGGTCCTGCTCGCCGGGTTCGAGTCGGAGGAAGAGGCGCCCGGCGTCTTCCTGCGGCTGCGCAAGGCCCACCGCAAGCACGGCCAGCGCACGTTCTCCCTGGCCACCCACGTCACCCGGGGCCTGGCCAAGGCGGGCGGCACGCTGCTGCCGGCCGCGCCCGGCACCGAGACCGAGTGGCTGAACGCCCTCGCCTCCGGCACCGGCCTGGACGAGGACGGCGCGAAGGCGGCCGAGGCGCTGCGCGCCGAGGGCGCGGTGATCGTGGTGGGCGAGCGGCTCGCGGCCGTGCCCGGCGGTCTCACCGCCGCCCTGCGCACGGCGACCGCCACCGGTGCCCGCCTGGTGTGGATCCCGCGCCGGGCCGGTGAGCGGGGCGCGGTCGAGGCGGGCGCGCTGCCGTCGCTGCTGCCGGGCGGCCGCCCGGCCACCGACCCGCGGGCCCGCGAGGAGACCGCCGAGGTCTGGCGCGTACGCGAACTCCCGCACCGCTACGGCCGGGACACCGGCCAGATCGTCGAGGCCGCGGCCACGGGCGAACTGGCCGCGCTGGTCGTCGCCGGTGTCGAGGTGGCCGACCTGCCCGACGTGGCCCGCGCGCGGGAGGCGCTCGACGCCGTCGGCTTCCTGGTCTCGCTGGAGCTGCGGCCCAGCGAGGTCACCGACCGGGCGGACGTCGTCTTCCCGGTCGCGGCCGTCGCCGAGAAGCCCGGCACCTTCCTCAACTGGGAGGGCAGGGTGCGGATGTTCGAGGCGGCGCTCAAGCCCGAGCAGATGACCCGGCCCCTCCCGCCGGCCGACGCGCGGGTGCTGCACATGCTCGCGGACGCGCTCGACGTCCCCTTCGGCCTGCCGGACCTCAAGTCCGTACGCGCCGAGATGGACCGGCTCGGCCGCTGGGACGGTCCCCGCGCCGGCGAACCCGCCGAGTCGGCGAGCCCGCTGCCGCGGCCGGGCGAGGGCGAGGCCGTCCTGGCCGGTCACCGGCTCCTGCTCGACCAGGGCCTGCTCCAGCAGGGCGACGAGGCGCTGGCCGCGACCCGGCACGCCGCCGTGGCCCGGCTGTCGGCTGCGACCGCGGCCGAGACCGGGGTCGAGGACGGCGACGAACTGCAGGTCTCGGGCCCGGCCGGGTCCGTGCGGCTGCCGCTCCTGGTCAGCGAGATGCCCGACCGCGTGGTGTGGCTGCCGATGAACTCGGCCGGCGGCGGCGTGACGGCGGACACCGGTGCCCGTCCGGGCGAACTGGTCCGCATCGCGGCCGTGACGGGTGCCGCCGAGACGACACCGGAGGTGCGCTCATGACCGCCCGAGTCACCCCCCGGCCGGCGCCTGGCGGCACCGTACGGCCGTCCGGGCCCCTGACCCTCGCCGGCCTGCCGGGCGCAGCCCCGGCCACCCCCGCAACGGAGGTGCACGCATGACCACGCTGGCCCATGTCGCCGAGGCACAGCGCAGCGTCCTGGCTCTCGAGGACCTGTCGATGTTCGGGCGCGACCCCTGGTGGCTCGTCGTCATCAAGGCCGTGTTCTGCTTCGCCTTCCTGATGGTGACGGTGCTCTTCTCCATCGTGTGGGAGCGCAAGGTCGTCGCCTGGATGCAGCTGCGCATCGGCCCCAACCGGCACGGCCCCTGGGGTCTGCTCCAGTCGCTCGCCGACGGCGTCAAGCTGATGCTCAAGGAAGACGTGATCGTCAAGCGCGCGGACAAGGTGGTCTACATCCTTGCCCCGATCGTCGCCGCGATCCCGGCCTTCATGGCGATCGCCGTGATCCCGTTCGGTCCGGCCGGCAACGAGATCTCGATCCTCGGCCACCGCACCACGATGCAGCTGACCGACCTGCCGATCGCGATGCTCTACATCCTCGCGGTCGCCTCGGTCGGCATCTACGGCATCGTGCTCGCGGGCTGGTCGTCCGGCTCGACGTACCCGCTGCTCGGCGGACTGCGCTCGTGCGCGCAGATGATCTCGTACGAGATCGCGATGGGCGCGGCGTTCGCCTCCGTCTTCCTCTACTCCGGGTCGATGTCGACGTCGGCGATCGTGGAGGCGCAGGCCGACCGCTGGTACATCCTGCTGCTGCCGGTCTCCTTCATCATCTACGTCGTCACGATGGTCGGTGAGACCAACCGGGCGCCGTTCGACATGCCGGAGTCCGAGGGTGACCTCGTCGGCGGCTTCAACACCGAGTACAGCTCCATCAAGTTCGCGATGTTCATGCTGGCCGAGTACGTCAACATGGTCACCGTCTCGGCCGTGTCGGTCACCCTGTTCCTGGGCGGCTGGCGGGCGCCGTACCCGATCTCCGCCTTCTGGGAGGGCGCGAACCACGGCTGGTGGCCGATGCTCTGGTTCGTCCTCAAGGTCCAGCTGCTGCTGTTCTTCTTCATCTGGCTGCGCGGCACGCTGCCCCGGGTGCGCTACGACCAGCTGATGAAGCTCGGCTGGAAGGTGCTGATCCCGGTCTCCGTCGTCTGGCTGATGCTGGTCGCGACCGTGCGGGCGCTGCGGAACGAGAACTACGACTTCCAGCAGATCGTGCTGTACGTCGCGGGTGCCGTCATCGCCGTACTGCTCCTGTCCTTCGTCGCCGACGTCTTCCGCGGCAAGAAGGAGAAGGAGGCCGAGGCCGCGAAGCCGGTGCCGCACGGCCCGTTCGACCCGATGGCGGGCGGATTCCCCGTACCGCCGCTGCCCGGCCAGGAGTTGCCGCCGGTGCCGCGCAGGCGCCCGCGCCGCGACCGCGAACTGATCGTCAGCGGCGGATCGCAAACCGACAGTGATGGTCCTCGGGACGGAAAGGAGGCTGACGGTGTCTGAGGGATCCGAGAGCACGTTCCAGAACCCGGTCGCCGGCTTCGGCGTGACCTTCAAGGCCATGTTCAAGAAGCGGCTGACCGAGCAGTATCCGGAGCAGCAGAAGGTCACGGCGCCGCGCTTCCACGGCCGGCACCAGCTCAACCGCCATCCGGACGGGCTGGAGAAGTGCGTCGGGTGCGAGCTGTGCGCCTGGGCCTGTCCGGCCGACGCCATCTATGTGGAGGGCGCGGACAACACCGACGAGGAGCGCTACTCCCCGGGTGAGCGCTACGGCCGCGTCTACCAGATCAACTACGCCCGCTGCATCCTGTGCGGCCTGTGCATCGAGGCCTGCCCGACGCGCGCGCTGACCATGACGAACGAGTTCGAACTGGCCGACAGCAGCCGGGAGAACCTCATCTACACCAAGGAGCAGCTGCTCGCCGGTCTGGACGAGGGCATGGTCGACACGCCGCACGCCATCTACCCCGGCATGGACGAGCAGGACTACTACCGGGGGCTGGTCACCGAGGCCGCTCCCGGCACGGTCCGGCAGGTCGCCCACTCCAAGGGCGAGCAGGTGCAGGAGGCCGAGTCCACCTTCGGTGAGAACGAGCCCGCGTCGAAGAAGGTGATCGGCGCATGAACACGCTCGCCGCCGCCGCGTCGACCCCGGAGGCCGTCCAGTTCTGGGTGCTCGGCCCGATCGCCGTCATCGGGGCGCTCTGCACGATCCTGATGAAGCGGGCCGTCCACAGCGCCCTGTGCCTGGCCGGCACCATGATCATCCTGGCGGTGTTCTACCTGGCCAACGGCGCCTACTTCCTGGGCGTCGTCCAGATCGTCGTCTACACCGGCGCGATCATGATGCTGTTCCTCTTCGTCGTCATGCTGGTCGGCGTCACCGCCGCCGACTCGCTGAAGGAGACGCTGAAGGGCCAGCGCTGGTGGGCCGCCGCCTGCGGGCTCGGCTTCGGCATCCTGCTGATCGCCGGTATCAGCCATGCCTCGTTGAAGAACTTCAACGGGCTCGGCGTCGCCAACACCGCGAACGGCGGCAACGTCGAGGGCCTCGCCCGCCTGCTCTTCACCAAGTACGTCTTCGCCTTCGAGATCACCGGCGCCCTGCTGATCACGGCCGCGGTCGGCGCGATGGTGCTCACGCACCGCGAGCGCACCGAGCGGGCCAGGACCCAGCGGGAGCTGTCCGAGCAGCGCGTACGCGAAGGCAAGCACCTGCCGCCGCTCCCCGCGCCCGGTGTCTACGCCCGGCACAACGCCGTGGACATCGCCGGTCTGCTCCCCGACGGCACCCCGTCCGAGCTCACGGTCAGCAAGACGCTGCGTGAGCGCGGGCAGATCCGCGATGTGTCGAAGGAAGCGCTGGGCGAACTCAAGGCGCTCGAGCAGCGCTCCGAGGAGCGCCTCGGACGCGACCGGGACGAGCACGACCGGGACGGACAGGAGGCCACGCGGTGAATCCGGTCAACTACCTGTATCTCGCTGCCCTGTTGTTCACCATCGGTGCGGCCGGCGTGCTGATCCGGCGGAACGCGATCGTGGTCTTCATGTGCGTGGAGCTGATGCTCAACGCGTGCAACCTCACGCTCGTCGCGTTCTCCCGGATGCACGGCAATCTCGACGGCCAGATCATCGCGTTCTTCACGATGGTGGTCGCCGCCGCGGAGGTCGTGGTCGGACTCGCGATCATCGTGTCGCTGTTCCGTTCCCGCCACTCGGCCTCGGTCGACGACGCCAGCCTGATGAAGCTGTAAGGGGACGGACGAATCGTGGAGAACCTGATTGCGCTGCTCGTCGCGGCGCCCCTGCTCGGAGCGGCGGTGCTGCTCTGCGGCGGCCGCCGGCTCGACCGCACCGGCCACTGGCTGGGCACCCTGCTCGCGGCCGCTTCCTTCGTCATCGGCGCCGTGCTCTTCGCCGACATGCTCGGCAAGGGCGCGGAGGAACGCGCCCTGCACAGCACGCTGTTCAGCTGGATCCCCGTCGAGGGGTTCCAGGCGGACGTCGCCTTCCGGCTCGACCAGCTGTCGATGACGTTCGTCCTGCTGATCACGGGCGTCGGCACGCTGATCCACCTCTACTCCGTCGGCTACATGGAGCACGACGAGCGGCGCCGCCGCTTCTTCGGTTACCTCAACCTGTTCCTCGCGGCCATGCTGCTGCTGGTGCTCGCCGACAACTACCTGCTGCTGTACGTCGGCTGGGAGGGCGTCGGCCTCGCCTCGTACCTGCTCATCGGCTTCTGGCAGCACAAGCCCAGCGCCGCCACCGCGGCGAAGAAGGCCTTCCTGGTCAACCGCGTCGGCGACATGGGCCTGTCGATCGCGATCATGCTGATGTTCACCACCTTCGGGACCTTCGCCTTCGGGCCGGTGCTGGAGTCCACGGGGGAGACGAGCGAGGGCATGCTGACGGCCATCGGCCTGATGCTGCTGCTCGCCGCGTGCGGCAAGTCGGCCCAGGTGCCGCTCCAGTCCTGGCTCGGGGACGCGATGGAGGGCCCGACCCCGGTCTCGGCCCTGATCCACGCGGCCACCATGGTCACCGCCGGCGTCTACCTGATCGTCCGCTCCGGCGCGATCTTCAACGCCGCGCCGGACGCCCAGCTGGCGGTCGTCGTCGTCGGCGCGGTCACGCTCCTCTTCGGTGCGATCGTCGGTTGCGCCAAGGACGACATCAAGAAGGCGCTGGCCGGCTCGACCATGTCGCAGATCGGCTACATGATCCTTGCGGCCGGTCTCGGCCCCATCGGATACGCCTTCGCGATCATGCACCTGGTGACGCACGGCTTCTTCAAGGCCGGGCTGTTCCTCGGCGCGGGCTCGGTCATGCACGGCATGAACGACGAGGTCGACATGCGCAAGTACGGGGGCCTGCGCACGTACATGCCGGTCACGTTCGTCACCTTCGGCCTCGGCTACCTCGCGATCATCGGCTTCCCGGGCCTGTCCGGCTTCTGGTCCAAGGACAAGATCATCGAGGCGGCCTTCGCGTACGACGACGGCATCCGCGGCTGGATCTTCGGCGGCGTGGCCCTGCTGGGCGCCGGCATCACCGCGTTCTACATGACCCGCGTGATGATCATGACGTTCTTCGGCGAGAAGCGCTGGCAGCCCGCGCCCGACCCGGACACGGCGCCCAGCGTCGAGCCCGGCATCGAGGTGCAGCCCGGGGAGATGCCGCACCCGCACGAGTCGCCCAAGTCGATGACGATCCCGATGATCGTGCTCGCCTTCGGGTCGGTCTTCGCGGGCGGTCTCTTCAGCCTGAACGAGTCCTTCGTCCACTGGCTGGAGCCGGTCACGCAGTTCGAGCACCCGCACCCGGTCATCGCCGTCCCGGCGATCACGGCCTCGACGATCGTCGTCCTGCTGCTCGGCGCGGGGCTCGCGTACCTGATGTACGGGCGGCGTCCGGTGCCGGTCACGGCGCCGCGCGGCTCGCTGCTCACCCGCGCCGCCCGCCGCGACCTGCTCCAGGACGACTTCAACCACGTGGTCCTGGTCCGCGGCGGCGAGCACCTCACGCGCTCGCTGGTCTACGTCGACCACACCCTGGTCGACGGAGTGGTCAACGGCACGGCGGCCACGTTCGGCGGGCTCTCCGGCCGGCTGCGCAAGCTGCAGAACGGCTACGCCCGCAGCTACGCGGTCTCGATGTTCGGCGGTACGGCGATCCTGATCGCCGCGACCCTGCTGATGAGGGCGGTCTGATCGGTATGTCCGAAGTAGTGAACGCAGGCTTTCCTCTGCTGACGGCAACGGCCGTGCTCCCGGCGGTCGGTGCCATCGCCACCGCGGCCGTGCCCGCCGCGCGCCGGACGGTCGCCAAGTGGCTGGCCCTGCTGGTCTCGCTGGGGACGCTGGTGCTCGCCGCGATCGTGCTCGTACGGTTCGAGCCGGGCGGCGACCGGTACCAGCTCGCCGAATCCCACGCCTGGATCAAGGACTTCGGGGTGCGGTACGAGCTGGGTGTCGACGGCATCGGGGTCGCGCTCATCGCGCTGACCGCCCTGCTGATCCCGTTCGTGATCCTCGCCGGCTGGAACGACGCCGACCCGCAGGAGACCGGCAGCAAGCGGTGGCGGCCCACCCAGGGCTTCTTCGCGCTGATCCTGATGGTCGAGGCGATGGTGATCCTCTCCTTCGAGGCCACCGACGTCTTCCTCTTCTACATCCTGTTCGAAGCCATGCTCATCCCGATGTACTTCCTCATCGGCGGCTTCGGCGACCGCGCCCATGCGGGCACGGACGAGAACGCGGCGGCCCAGCGGTCGTACGCGGCGGTGAAGTTCCTGCTGTACAACCTGGTCGGCGGTCTGATCATGCTGGCCGCCGTCATCGGTCTGTACGTCGTCGCGGGCAGCTTCTCGCTCTCCGAGATCGCCGAGGCCAGGGCGAGCGGCCAACTGGAGATGGCGGCCACCACCGAGCGGCTGCTGTTCCTCGGCTTCTTCTTCGCCTTCGCGGTCAAGGCCCCGCTGTGGCCGCTGCACACCTGGCTGCCGAACGCGATGGGCGAGGCGACCGCCCCGGTCGCCGTGCTGATCACGGCGGTCGTCGACAAGGTCGGCACCTTCGCGATGCTGCGCTTCTGCCTCCAGCTCTTCCCGGAGGCCTCGAAGTGGGCGACGCCGGTCGTCATCACGCTGGCGCTGATCAGCATCGTCTACGGCGCCCTGCTCGCGGTGGGGCAGCGGGACATCAAGCGTCTGGTCGCGTACGCGTCGATCTCCCACTTCGGCTTCATCATCCTGGGCATCTTCGCGATGACCAGCCAGGGCCAGTCGGGCGCGACGCTGTACATGGTCAACCACGGCATCTCGACCGCCGCGCTGATGCTGGTCGCCGGCTTCCTGATCTCGCGGCGCGGCTCGCGGCTCATCGCCGACTACGGCGGTGTGCAGAAGGTCGCCCCGGTGCTCGCCGGCACGTTCCTGATCGGCGGCCTCGCGACCCTCTCGCTGCCCGGACTCGCGCCGTTCGTCAGCGAGTTCCTGGTCCTGGTCGGCACGTTCGCCGCCTATCCGGTGGCCGGGATCATCGCGACCTCCGGCATCGTCCTCGCCGCGCTCTACACCCTCGTGCTCTACCAGCGCACGATGACCGGCCCGGTGAAGGCGGAGGTCAGCGCGATGCCCGACCTCAAGGCACGTGAACTGGCGGTGGTCGCACCGCTGATCGCGCTGCTGCTCTTCCTCGGCGTGTTCCCGAAGCCGCTGACGGACATCGTCAACCCGGCCGTGGAGCACACGATGTCCGACGTACAGAAGCAGGACCCCCGGCCCGATGTGGAGGCGGCCAAGTGAGCGCTACAGCTGTCCACAGCCTGTGGACGACGGCCGCGGAGGTCGAGCCCCTCGGCAAGATCCCCGCGCCCCACATCGAGTACGCCCAGCTGGCACCCGTGCTGATCGTCGTCGGCGCGGCCGTGCTGGGGGTGCTCGTGGAGGCACTCGTCCCGCGCAGGGCCCGGTACCACACCCAGGTCTTCCTGACCGTCGTCGCACTCGCGGCCTCCTTCGCCGCGGTCGTGGGGCTCGCAGCCGGCGGGTACGGCACCACCAAGGCGCAGATCGCCGCCATGGGCGCGATCGCGGTCGACGGGCCGGCGCTGTTCCTGCAGGGCACGATCCTGCTGGCCTCGCTGGTCGCCGTCTTCACGTTCGCCGAGCGCCGCCTCGACCCGGCGGCGCACGGCAAGCGCGTCGACTCGTTCGCGGCAGAGGCCGCCGCGGTCCCGGGCGGCGAGCACGAGAAGGCCGCGGTGAAGGCGGGGTTCACCACCACCGAGGTGTTCCCGATCGTCCTGTTCGCGATCACCGGCATGCTGGTCTTCCCGGCCGCCAACGACCTGCTGACGCTGTTCATCGCGCTGGAGGTCTTCTCGCTGCCGCTGTACCTCCTGTGCGCGCTGGCCCGCCGCAAGCGGCTCATGTCGCAGGAAGCGGCCGTGAAGTACTTCCTGCTGGGCGCGTTCTCCTCCGCGTTCCTGCTCTTCGGCATCGCGCTCCTCTACGGTTACGCGGGCTCGGTGTCGTACGCGCGGATCGCCGAGGTCGTCGACGGCAGCATCCGCACCATCGACCCGGCGCTCGCCGACACGATGGGCAACGACGCGCTGCTGCTGATCGGCGGCGCGATGATCCTCATGGGCCTGCTGTTCAAGGTCGGCGCGGTGCCGTTCCACATGTGGACGCCCGACGTCTACCAGGGCGCGCCGACCCCGGTGACCGGCTTCATGGCCGCGGCCACCAAGGTCGCCGCCTTCGGCGCGCTCCTGCGGCTGCTGTACGTGGTGCTGCCGGGCCTGACCTGGGACTGGCGTCCGGTCATGTGGGCGGTCGCCATCGTCACGATGCTCGGCGGCGCGATCGTCGCGATCACCCAGACCGACATCAAGCGGCTCCTGGCGTACTCGTCGATCGCCCACGCCGGCTTCATCCTCGCCGGTGTGATCGCCACGACGCCCGAGGGCATCTCGTCCGTCCTCTTCTACCTGCTCGCGTACTCCTTCGTGACGATCGGCGCGTTCGCGGTCGTCACCCTGGTCCGCGACGCGGGCGGCGAGGCGACGCACCTGTCCAAGTGGGCGGGTCTCGGGCGGCGTTCGCCGCTCGTGGCGGCGGTCTTCGCGGTGTTCCTGCTCGCCTTCGCCGGCATCCCGCTGACGTCCGGCTTCGCCGGCAAGTTCGCGGTGTTCAAGGCGGCGGCGGAGGGCGGCGCGGGAGCGCTGGTCGTGGTGGGCGTGATCTCGTCGGCGATCGCGGCGTTCTTCTACATCCGGGTCATCGTGCTCATGTTCTTCAGCGAGCCGAAGCCGGAGGGCCCGACGGTGGCCGTGCCGTCCCCGTTGACGATCACGACGATCGGCGTCGGCGTGGCGGTCACGCTGGCGCTGGGCCTCGCGCCGCAGTACTTCCTGGATCTGGCCGGTCAGGCGAGCGTGTTCGTGCGGTAGCCCGCCGCCGCGCGGTGGACACCGCGCGGACGACGAAGGTCCGGCGCCTCCTCGGGGGAGGGGCCGGACCTTCGTCCTGGGCGGCACTCACTCCGGGCGTGGCCGGGAGCGCTTCGCGGTGATCGCGGTCAGGTCCAGGTCGACGGGGAACGGGACGTCCGCTTTGAGCCGGTCGCGGAAGATCCCGGTGGGGGTGTAGCGGCCGGTGTTCGGCTCCAGCTCGAAGACGTAGACGACGGCACGGCCGTTGTCGTTCTCCACGCGCCAGTAGGCGGGAATGCCCGCGCGTGCGTACTTCAGCGGCTTGGTCTCCCGGTCCCGGGACACCGACTCCTCCGAGACGACCTCGATGGCGAGCCGCACGGTCTCCGCCGGGAACCGGGTCTGCCCCGGGTCCTGGATCACGTGCTCGGGCACGACGATCACATCGGGCTCCGGGCGGTTCTGCCGGTCGACGTCGATGGTGAACTCGCGGACCACCTCGAAGGCATCGGGCGCCAGCGACTGCAGCTGCCACTCGAAGAAGCTCACCGCGCGCGAGTGGAAAAGCGTCTGCGGACTCACGAAGACGAGGCTCCCGTCGATCAGCTCCGTGTGCGGAGGCAGGTTGGGAAGCCTGTCCAGGTCGTCGGCGATCCAGCCGCCCACGGGCGGGACCGGCCAGTCGGCCTTCCTTGCCGTCGGTTCCACGCTCATCAGTGCTCCCATGGGACGGAGTCTCGCGGGTCTGTCCAGCGTATCGGGCGGAAAGGGATCAACGCCCCACGCACGTGTGAACGAATCCGTCGTGTTGACCCGACCGGTCGTGCGGGGGCCGCACAGCCCGGTACCCCGTCGGGGGTACCGGGCCCTCGCCGCGGTGGTGGGCGGCGTCAGGCGGAGGGCACGATGCGGCCCGTGACCTCGCCGAGGCCCACGCGGACGCCGTCGGGGCCGGGGGCCCAGGCGGTGAGCGTCACCTCGTCGCCGTCCTCCAGGAACGTGCGCTTGCCGTCGGGCAGTTCGAGGGCGTCGCGGCCGTTCCAGGTGAGTTCGAGGAGGGAGCCGCGCTGGTTCACCTCGGGACCGCTGACCGTGCCCGAGCCGAACAGGTCGCCCGTGCGCAGCGACGCGCCGTTGACCGTCATGTGCGCGAGCTGCTGCGCGGCCGTCCAGTACATGCTGGCGAACGGCGGCTCGGCCACCACATGACCGTTGAGCGCGACCGAGATGCGCAGGTCGAAGCCGCCGGGCTCCTCCTCGGCCGTGTCGTCGAGATACGGCTGCAGAGCGAAGTCCCGCGCCGGCGGCGCGGTCCGTGCGGCCTCCAGCGCCTCCAGGGGGGTGACCCAGGCGGCCACCGAGGTGGCGAAGGACTTGCCGAGGAACGGGCCGAGCGGCACGTACTCCCAGGCCTGGATGTCGCGCGCCGACCAGTCGTTGAGCAGGAAGAGCCCGAAGACGTGCTCGCGGAAGTCCGCGAGCGGGACGGGCCTGCCCTGCTGGGACGGGGTGCCGACGAGGAAGCCGACCTCGGCCTCGATGTCGAGCTTCACGGACGGGCCGAAGACGGGGGCCGGGTCGGCGGGCGCCTTGCGCTGCCCGCTCGGCCTGACGACGTCCGTACCGGACACGACGACCGTGCCCGACCGGCCGTGGTAACCGATCGGCAGGTGCTTCCAGTTGGGGGTGAGCGCGTCACCGTCGGGGCGGAAGATCCTTCCGACGTTGGTGGCGTGGTGCTCGCTCGCGTAGAAGTCGACGTAGTCCGCGACCTCGTACGGCAGGTGCATCGTCACCGCGTCGAGCGGGTGCAGCAGCGGCTCTATGTCGGGCCGGTGCGCGGGCACCGTGACCCAGGCGGTCAGGGCGCGCCGCACGTCGCGCCAGGCCGTGCGCCCGGCGGCGAGCAGCGGGTTGAGGCTCGGCTGCGCCAGCACCCCGGCGTACGGGGAGCCGAGCGCGAGGGCGGCGGCTCCGACATCGAGCACATGGCCGCCGATCCGGACGCCGAGCCTGCGGCGCTCCGGCTCGTCGGCCGTGGTGAAGACGCCGTACGGAAGGTTGTGCGGGCCGAAGGGATCGCCCTCGGCCAGATCGAGCGGGCTCTGCTCGGACATCGGTGCCTGCCTCGCTTTCCACGGGTGTGGGTGACACGTTACGTGCCTCCCCGACCGCTGCGGCAGGGCCCAATGGATCACACCGGGAGTGCTCCGGCGCAGGCGGTGCTCCCGTCAGCGCGTCGTGCGGGGCACGTGCTTCTCCCAGGTGCGGTGGAACACGATCTCGTCGCCGTCGCGGCACACCATCTCGTCGGAGGCGAGGAGGCCGGACGCGTCGCGGGTGAGGGCGGAGCGGGTCTCGACGCGGACGTCCCAGCCCAGTTCCGGCCGGTGGAAGCGGATCGTCCAGGTGGTGCGGGCCTGTGCGGAGAGCGGGTCGTCCTGCAAGATCGCGTACGTCTCGCGGGCCTCCTCGGTGTGCTCCAGGCCGTCCGGGTGGACATGCGTGCCCCCTCGGTGGGGCGTCGTCTCCAGGGTCCACAGGCCGTCCGCCACGTCCCGCGTCAGCAGCAGGCGCGGTCGGTCCCCGTCGAGGGTCTGGGGGACCGCGACGGCGGGCGGCTTCGCGTGCTCGGGCTCCGCGAACGCGCCGCCGGGCCCGGCCGGTTCGCGGACCGGCAGGTCGAGCCGCGAGCCCGCGGGGTCCAGGGTGAAGCCCGCCGCGTCCGGATGCGGCCAGAGCCAGGGCCAGTACGCGGAGGAGACCGCGAGCCGGACGCGGTGTCCCGGCGTGAAGGTGTGCGCGGCCAGGGACAGGTCGAACGACACGTCCTCCGTGGTGCCGGGCTCCCAGGCGAGCGCCCGCTCCCGGCCCGCACGCGCCGCCATGTCGAGGGCGCCGCGCGTGACGAGCGTGGAGGCGCCGTCCGGTGCGACGTCGCAGAGCCGGGCCACCGCCTGTCCGCGCGGCGCGTCCAGGCGCAGCCGCAGGGTCACCCGGGGCCGTCCGAGGACGACGAGGGGCGCCGTGCCGACGGGAAACTCGAAGCAGACCGACCGCGCGTCCTCCTCCCGCTGGTCCGGCGGCAGGTCGCCGGCGTGGCCCACGGGCCGGGTGCGGCCCGCGTCCGTCCCGGTGTGCTGCGGCGAGGACACGGGTACCGGGGCGCCCGGGGCGGCGCCGAGCGCGTAGGGGACGACGGTGACGTGCGGCGACGGCCAGGCGTCCTCGCCGGTCCAGCGGCCGCGGCCGGGCGCGCACGGCCCGAGCCGGCAGCGCAGCAGCGGCTCGGACAGCACCCCCGTGTCCCGGTCCTTCAGCCACTGGTCCCACCAGCGCAGCGTCTCCTGGAGGAAGCCGATCCCCCGTTCGGGGTCGCGGTCCGGGTACTGGCGCGGCCATGGGCCGATCAGCCCGCGCACCCGGTCCGCCGGCAGCCGCTCCACGAGCCGCAGCACGGTGTCGCGGGCGGGGTCGTGCAGGCCGCTCACCGCGAGGACGGCCGCCCGCACGGCGTCCGTGTCGTCGCTGATCCCGGCGCTCCGCCAGAACTCGTCGCGCAGCGGGTGCGCCAGCCACGCGGGCACGACGGGCTCGACGGCCTCCAGCCGCCGCAGCCACATCGCGCGCCACGCGTCGCCCGCGTGCAGCGGGTCCGGCGGCCGGGCCTCCTGCGCGAGCCGGGCGGCGGCCATGGAGTGCAGCGCCTCACCGGTGACCGCGCCGCCGAGATAGGGCCCGTCGGTGTCGTACGGGTCGTCGCTCGCGCACACCGCGACCACGGCCGACAGGGGCTGCGGCGCGAGCGCCGCGATCAGCAGGGCGCTCCGGCCGGCCGCGCCGATGCCGATCATGCCGACCCGGCCGGTGCTCCACGGCTGCCGTGCCAGCCACTCGACGACCGCGACGCCGTCCGCGAGCTCGGCCGCACCGCCCTCGGCGCCGGGCACGCCCTCGCTGTTGCCGTGCCCGCGCACGTCGACGCGGAGGCACGCGTAGCCGTGGCCCGCGTACCAGGGGTGGCGCTCCCCGTCGCGTACCGCCGTCGCGTCGGTGAGCCGGTCCGGTGCGTACTCGAGCAGAGCGGGCACGGGCTCGTCCGTCAGCGGCCGCCACAGGCGCGCGTACAGGGCGATGCCGTCGGGCAGGCGAATGCGCAGGTCCTCGTGAGC
Source organism: Streptomyces sp. NPDC049597 (assembly GCF_040675505.1). Classification (NCBI taxonomy): domain Bacteria; kingdom Bacillati; phylum Actinomycetota; class Actinomycetes; order Kitasatosporales; family Streptomycetaceae; genus Streptomyces; species Streptomyces sp. NPDC049597. The sequence goes on along the minus strand of NZ_JBFAOY010000004.1, from coordinate 213,003 downwards.
CGTCTCGTACGGAAAGTCTGTGCGGATACGCATGGCTGAACCTCGGTGGCAGGGCCCCGCCGAGGGGCGGCGGGGACCATCACTGGTAGGGGCAAAAGCCCCTGTTCCAGGTCATTGCGGCTGATCACGAACATACCGGGGGTGGCGGGAAGGCGCTCATGGTGATCGAAAGGCGACCGGATACGCTGACTTGAGTGAATCCAGCGACACATCGACAATCCGTGTGATCGTCAGCAGACAGGAGACCCCCTCGTGACCGTCGTCGGGCCGTTCGGGCTGAGCGTGCGGGACCAGGCTCTTGAGGCCGATGTCCAGACCGGATTGTCGGCTGTCGAGGCGGGCCTGCTCGACGCCACCAAGAGCGAGGTCCCGTTCATCACGGAGGCCGCACAGCACCTCGTACGGGCCGGGGGGAAGCGATTCCGCCCGCTGCTCGTGATGCTGGCCGCCCAATTCGGCGACCCGCACGCGCCGGGCGTCGTGCCCTCGGCCGTCGTCGTCGAGCTCACGCACCTCGCGACGCTGTACCACGACGACGTGATGGACGAGGCGGACGTGCGGCGCGGCGTGCCCAGCGCGAACACCCGCTGGGGCAACTCCGTGGCCGTCCTCACCGGCGACTTCCTGTTCGCCCGTGCCTCGCACATCCTGGCCGACCTCGGTCCGGAGGCCGTACGCATCCAGGCGGAGGCGTTCGAGCGGCTGGTCACCGGACAGATCCTGGAGACGGCGGGCCCGCGCGACGGCCGCGACCCGGTGGAGCACTACCTCGACGTGCTGGCCGGCAAGACGGGTTCGCTGGTCGCCGTGTCCTGCCGCTTCGGCGCGATGATGTCCGGCGCCGAGGAGCGGGTCGTCGAGGTCCTCACGCAGTACGGGGAGCGGCTCGGCGTCGCCTTCCAGCTCGCCGACGACGTCCTCGACATCGCCTCCGACTCGCACGAGTCGGGCAAGTCGCCGGGCACCGACCTGCGCGAGGGCATCCCGACGCTGCCGGTGCTGCACCTGCGCGCCGCTGCCGAGGCGCACGGCCGCCCCGAGGACCTGGACCTCGTCGCCCTGCTGGACGGCGACCTCAGCGACGACGAGCGGCACGCGGAGGCGCTGCGCCGGCTGCGCGAGCACCCGGCGCTGGAGCAGGCCCGGCAGGACTCCGTCCGCTTCGCGGAGGAGGCGCGGGCGATGCTCGCCCCGCTGCCCGACTGCTTCGCGAAGGCGGCACTGGAGGAGCTGTGCGACGCGGTGGTCCACCGCGCGGGCTGAGCCCTCGGCAGCTGCCCGCCCCGGCTGCTCTCCCCTACGGGACGGGGGACTTGGGGACGTGCGGTGTCATCCCAGAGGGGTACGCGATGTTGCGCCCGCGGGCTGACGCTTCCCTTCCACCGTTTTGGTCAGATGGTGAACACCACCCCTGACCAACCACGGAGGTAGGGCACACCATGGCACCGAACGACAGCGCACACTCCACCGAGGCGGCCGACGGCCTCGCGGCGGGGCGCCGCAAGGCCTCCCGCTATCTCGTCCCCCTCGCGGTGGCCGGGGTGGCGGCGGGGACCATCGGGCTCGTCCCGGCGCTCGCCGCCTCCGGTGACCCCGATCTGCCGAAGATCACCGCACAGCAGCTGATCGAGAAGATCGCCGCGTCCGACACCGAGCAGCTCTCCGGCACCGTCAAGATCACCACCGACCTGGGGCTGCCCGCACTCGACGGTCTGGCCGGCTCGCTCGCGGGGGCGGCCGGCGAGGGCGCCGAGGGCTCCTCCGCCGACCCGCAGGCGCAGTTGACCGAGCTCGCCTCGGGTACGCACACGCTGCGGATCGCGGCCGACGGGCCCGACCGCCAGAAGATCTCGATCCTGCGGGACTCGGACGAGTACAGCCTGATCCACAACGGCGACGAGATGTGGGGCTACGACAGCGCCTCCAACGAGGTCTTCCACGCCGAGGGGGACGGCAGCGGCGAGGGCGGCCACGGTTCCGCCGGGAAGCGGGGCGAGGACCTGCCGGCCACGCCGAAGGAGCTCGCGGACGAGGTGCTGAAGGCCTCCGAGGGCACGACGTCGATCACCGTCGGCGGCACGGCCAAGGTGGCCGGCCGGGACGCGTACCAGCTGGTCGTGAAGCCCGAGCAGAAGGGCTCGACGGTCGGTTCGGTCACCATCGCGGTGGACGCGGAGACCGGCACGCCGCTGAAGTTCACGCTCACGCCGAGCAGCGGCGGCAAGGCCGTCGTCGACGCGGGCTTCACCAAGGTCGACTTCTCCCGGCCCGCCGCCTCGACCTTCGACTTCACCCCGCCCAAGGGGGCGAAGGTGACGGAGGCCGACAGGCTGGAGGGGGAGAAGCACGCCCGCGAGGAGTTCGAGGGCGGCCTGGCGGACATCGCCGGACCGGACGTCATCGGCGAGGGCTGGACGTCCGTCGCCAGGATCGAGGCGCCCGGCGGAGCGGGCGCCGAGGCTCCGGACAAGGGCGACGTCCCGGCCGAGGCGCAGCAGTTCCTGGACGCCTTCGGGGACAAGGTCACCGGCGCGTTCGGCCAGGGCACGGTCTTCTCGACGCGCCTGGTCAACGCCCTGATGACGGACGACGGCACGGTCTACGTCGGCGCCGTGACGAAGGACGCCCTGATCGAGGCGGCCAACGCGGACAAGTAGCAGCCGCGGCCGGCCCGGCCGTGCCGGTCACGCCGCGCCATCACACCCTGCCGCCCCGCCCGCCCCGCCGTACGCCGCGTACGGCGGGGCGCGCTCGTGGGACGGGGCGCCGGACGACCTGGGGCGGTGGGCCCGCGGCGGAGGCGTCTCGGCCCCGCCGGGGCCCGAGGGCCGGAACCGGAGCCGTCAGAAGGTGAGCCTCCAGCTGTCGATGTAGCCGGTGTCGTACCGGGCCACGTCCTGCACCCGCAGATTCCAGGCGCCGTTGGCCGTCTCGGTCGAGGCGTCCACCGTGTAGGTCGTGATGACGTTGTCCGCCGAGTCGCTGCCGCTGGAGTTCTTCAGCCGGTACGCGGTCCCGTCCGGCGCGACGAGGTCGACCACCAGGTCGCCCCGCCAGGTGTGCTTGATGTCCACCCCGACCCTGAGGGCGGCCGGGGCGTTGCCCGTGCGCCCCGAGACGGTCACGGTCGAGGTGACGGCTGCCCCGGCGTCCGGTACGGCGACGTCGGCGGCGTTCTCGTAGACGTCGCCGGGCGGGACGGTGGTGCCGGCCGACAGGGTCCAGATCGCGTGGGCGACGGCGTCGCTGTTGCGGTCCAGCGCCGTGTCGTTGATGTTCGACGTCGTGTCGCACGAGGAGTGGTAGCAGCGGTCGAAGGCCTGGCCGGCCGTGCCGCCCCACTTCTGCGCCTGTGCGCTCGTCTTGGTGCGGCTGGCACCGGTGAACAGTCCGCCGACGGGTATGCCGACGTTCTTGAACGACGCGTGGTCCGAGCGCCCGTCGCCCTCGGTCTCGATCTCCGTCGGGACGCCGAGCGTGGCGAAGTAGTCCTTGAAGGTCTGCTCGATCGCCGGGTCGTCGTCGTAGACGAAGTAGCCGGGGTTCGGTGAGCCGATCATGTCGAAGTTCAGGTAACCGGAGATCTTCGACCGCTCCGTGGCCGGCAGGCTGTTCACGTAGTGCCGCGAGCCGACCAGGCCCAGCTCCTCCGCGCCCCACCAGCCGAAGCGCAGGTGCTTGGCGGGCTTCAGCTGCGCGCGGGAGACGGCCAGCGCGGTCTCCAGCACGGCGGCCGAACCCGAGCCGTTGTCGTTGATGCCGGCGCCGGAGGAGACCGAGTCGAGGTGGGCGCCGGCCATGACGGTCTGGTTGGCGTCACCGCCCGGCCAGTCGGCGATCAGGTTGTAGCCGGTCGTGCCGTTGTACGTGAACGGCTGGACCGAGGTGGTGAATCCGGCCGCGTCCAGCTTCGCCTTCACGTAGTCGAGGGACGCCTTGTAGCCGGGCCTGCCGTGCGCCCGGTTGCCGCCGTTGGCCGTCGCGATGGACTGGAACTCGGTGAGGTGCGCCTTGACGCCTGCGAGGGGTATGTCGGGTGCGGCGAGCGCGGCCGCCGGGGTGCTCGGTGCACCGGGTGCGGCGCCGGCCGCCGGCGCGCCGGCCGCGAGCAGCCCGGCGAGGGCGAAGGCGGCAGCCGCGAGCGTGCGTCTGGGAACGGAGAGGTTCATGTGGGGGCTCCGGATTCCGTACGGGGATGGAACGGAACGTGCGTGACGCCCCGGGCCGGCGGGGCCCGGGGCGCTGGAGCTTGACGTGCGCTGTGCGTGCTGAATGTTCAGTGAGATGTTGACGTACCGTCAAGAGCGGGATCCGGACAGCGGTGTTCGTATGCCGGACGTTCGAACGCTTGTCACTGGACGCAGAATTCGTTGCCCTCCGGGTCCGCCATCACCACCCACTCCCCGCCGGCCTCCTTCACGTGCCGCACGACCGTCGCCCCCAGCCGCAGCAGCCGCTCCGTCTCCGCGTCCCTCCCACCGGGCGCGGCGTGCACGTCGATGTGGAGGCGGTTCTTTCCGGTCTTCGCTTCCGGGACGCGCTGGAAGAGGATGCGCCGCCCGAGTCCTCCGCCGGTGTTCTCGTCGTAGGGGTCGTCCGGATGGCGGACGGCGGCCAGATCGCGCCATGCGCGCCGGCCGTGCGATTCCACGGTGGCTTCGACCGGCACGCCGCCGTGGGCGAGTACCTGCTCGACGATCCGGCTGTTGTCCTCGACGAGGTAGCCGAGGGCCTCGGCCCAGAAGTCCGCCTGGGTGTGCGGGTCGGCGGCGTCGACAACGAGCTTCCAGTGCAGTGTCATGGCAACCGGTTATAGTGGTTACATGGGTGGGACGGCAACGGAATCGCCGGGACTGGAGCTGCGGACACGGGAAGGGCGCCCCTACCGCTTCGACGCGGGGGCGCTCTGTCTGGAGCTGCTGACGACGGGCGGACCGGGCGAGTTCGCTCGCTACGAGGTGCTGGACGAGCCGGCCGGCCTGCTGCGCTGGGTGGCGGCCGGCCGGCTGCCCAAAGGCCTGCGGCTGGACGTCGACGACGCCTCGCCGGCGGCGGTGCGCCGAGTGAGGGACGCCCTGTGGCGGATGGCCGGCGCCCGCGTGCACGCCCGCGACCTCGACCCCGCGGACGTGGCGACGGTGAACGCTGCCGCCGCCGAGCCGCCCCTCGCCTTCGGCATCGCGGAGGACGGATCGCGGCAGTGGATGCCCGAGCGGGCCGAGGTCTCCGCGCTGCTGTCCACCGTCGCGCGCGACGCCGTGGAGCTCTTCACGGGCCCGTACGCGCACCGCATCCGCGAGTGCGCCGCACACGACTGCCGCTTGATCTTCGTCGACACCTCGCGGCCGGGCCGTCGTCGCTGGTGCGCGATGGAGCACTGCGGCAACCGCAGCAAGGTCCGGGCGCACCGCGCCCGCCGGGCCGAGGGAGACGGATCATGACCACCGGACTGACCAGGGACGCGGGCTGGGAGATCGGCGTGTCCAGGACCCTGCCACTGCCGCCCGCGGCCGTGTGGGACTTCCTCATGAGCCCCGAGGGGGTGGAGTTGTGGCTGGGCGAGGGCGTCCGGCTGCCCACGGTGAAGGGGGAGACGTACGAGACGGCCGACGGCGTCAGGGGCGAGATCCGTTCCTGCCGTCCCGGCGACCGCGTCCGCCTGACGTACGGCACGAGCACCGTGCAGGTGACTGTCTCCGCCGCCCGCTCCGGCGCCGGGGCCGTGCTCCGGTTCCACCAGGAGCGCCTGGCGGACGCGCAGGAGCGCGAGCGCCGCAGGGCGCACTGGAAGGCTGTGGCCGCGGAGGTGGAGCGGGCGCTGGGAGCCGACCGGGGCCGGGAGTGACCGGCCGCCCGGACGGGCGCTTTGCGGCCGACGTCACGTCTTGAGCGGTCTGTTCCCGGTCCAACGAGTGGAGATCGACGCATCGCCCCTCGGCGGGCCGCCCGGCTGTCCGGTGGTCGGCGTGGCCGCCGCGTACATGCCCCGGCTCTCTGAGTTCGCCTTCGAGCCGGGGCTCGTCGCAGCCGTCGACCAGCACGCGGCCGCCGTCCGCGACGCGCTGGTGCCGCTGGTGCCGGGGCAGCGCCGGTCCGGATCCCCGGGGCACGCGGAGCCGGGCGACGTGGTGCGCCGCGAGGATCTCGCGGACTGCGTACTGGGGTTCACCGACTGGCTGTCGGAGATCGAGTGGTCGGAGCCGGTCGGCTACGACTTCGCCACCCTGCGGCTCACGGCGGTCTGCTGGCTGATCCGCGAACACGATCCGCTCGGCGCCGCCTGACGCGGCGCACCGGCAGGGGCCCGGCCGACGGCCGTCGACCGGGCCCCTGCCCGTGTGTCTCCGGTGCCGACCGCGCAGCCTCGGGTGTCACATCGGGTCGCGGCCGGTGCCCGTTCCGGGCGGCGTGTCCTCGTCCCGTCCCCACTCCTGACCGCCGCCCATGCCGGTGCTGCGGCTGCCCGGCGGCGGCGTGCGCGCGGCCGCGCTGGCAGGCGGAGATGGTGTCCCTGTTGGGCGCGCCGCCTGGAGGCGGGGCGGGTGAGGGCGTACGGGGCCGCCCGCGGCAGGGCGCCCCCGCGCGGGGGGACGCCCCGACCGGCCCGGCCCGTCGGGACGGGCCGCGGGTCAGGCGGTGCGGTCCGGCTGGGCGGCGGGTGCCGGGGCCGTCGCGGTCGCCTCGGGCACGGGGGCGGTCCCGGGCTGCGCCGTCATCAGGGCGGCATCCGCCGCGAGACGCACCGCCTGTGCCTTGTTCCGGCGGGCCGTCCGCAGCGCGTCCCACGTCAGGCACGTCAGCGCCAGCCACACCAGCGCGAACCCGGCCCACCGCTCGGCGGGCATCGCCTCGTGGAAGTACAGGATGCCCAGCAGGAACTGGAACACCGGCGCCAGGTACTGGAGCAGCCCCAGCGTCGACAGCGGCACCCGGATGGCCGCGGCGCCGAAGCAGACGAGCGGCGCGGCCGTCACCACTCCCGTCGCGGCCAGCAGCGCCGCGTGGCCGGCGCCGTGGAAGCCGAAGGTCGACGAGCCGTTCGCGCCCAGCCACAGCAGGAAGCCGAGCGCCGGCAGGAACTGGATCGCCGTCTCGGCCGCCAGCGACTCCAGGCCGCCGATGTTGACCTTCTTCTTCACCAGGCCGTAGGTGGCGAAGGAGAACGCGAGCGTCAGCGAGATCCACGGCGGCCTGCCGTAGCCGATCGCGAGGACCAATACGGCGCCGAAGCCGATGCCCACGGCCGCCCACTGCGCGGGCCTCAGACGCTCCTTCAGCAGCAGGACGCCCATGGCGATGGTGACCAGGGGGTTGATGAAGTAGCCCAGCGAGGCCTCGACGACATGGCCCAAGTTCACGGCCCAGATGTAGACGCCCCAGTTGACGGTGATCACCGTCGCGGCGAGGGATATCAGGCCCAGCTTGCGCGGCTGCCGCACCAGTTCGCGCACCCAGCCCCACTGCTTCATCACGAGCAGGGCGACCGCCACGATCGCCAGGGACCACACCATCCGGTGGGCCAGGATCTCCATCGCCCCGGACGGCTTGAGCAGCGGCCAGAAAAGGGGGACCAGACCCCACATGCCGTAGGCGCCGATCCCGTACAGCAGTCCTGCCCGCTGTTCGTTCTGCGACTTCACTGACCCTCCTGCCCCTGCGCGCGCGTTCCCAGAAGAAGGTACGCGCGCGAGGGCGGGATGTCATGTCCGTATCGCCATACAGTCATGACGGATCTTGACGCGCGGGCGGGGCGGCACGGCCGAGGGGGGAGTGACCGACACGGGCGGGGCGGCGCGGCCGAGGGGGCGCGAGCGGCACCGGCGGGGCGGCGCGGCCGGGGGTGAGGTCAGGCGGTGGCCAGCGCCGCCGCGACCGTCTCGGCGAGCGGCGTCGTGGGCCGCCCGGCCAGCCGCGCCAGATCGCCGGTGGTGCGGGCCAGCAGCCCGCGGCCGATGGCCCGGTCGACGTCGACGAGGATGCGCGCGAACGGCTCCGGAACGCCCGCGCCGGTGAGGACGCCGAGGTGCGTCTCGCCCGGGACCTCGGTGTACGTGATGGTCCGGCCGGTCTGCCGCGACAGCTCGGCGGCGTACTCGGCGAGGGACCACGCGACGTCGCCGCTGAGCTCGTAGGCCGCGCCCAGATGGCCCTCGCCCGTCAGCACGGCGGCCGCGGCGGCCGCGTAGTCGGCGCGGGCCGCCGAGGCGATCCGGCCGTCGCCGGCGCTCCCGACGACGGTGCCGTGCTCCAGCACGGGGCCGAGGTTGCCCGTGTAGTTCTCGGTGTACCAGCCGTTGCGCAGGAAGGTGTGCGGCAGCCCGGAGTCGAGGATCAGCCGCTCGGTCACCTTGTGCTCGGCCGCCAGGTCGAAGTCGGCGTCGGGCCCGCCCAGTACGCCGGTGTACGCGAGCTGTGCGACGCCCGCGGCCTTCGCCGCCTCGATCACGGCGGTGTGCTGCGCGACGCGTCGGCCGACCTCGCTGCCGGAGATCAGCAGGACCCGGTCCCCGGCGCGGAAGGCCCCGTCGAGGGTGGCCGGCTCGCTGTAGTCGGCGATCCGCAGCTCGACGCCGCGCGCCGCGAGGTCCGCCGCCTTCTCCTTGTCACGGACCACGGCGGCGATCCGGTCGGCCGGGACGGTGGCGAGCAGCTCGTCGACGACGAGACGGCCGAGGGCTCCGGTGGCTCCGGTGACAACGATGCTCATGGGTGGTTTCTCCGTTCGCTTGCTTCCAGGGCGGTCGTCCGCCTGTAAAGCCACCCTAGGGAGAGCGCTAACGATTCGAAAGTACCCACTTTGAAGTAAGGTACTTGCATGGCCGTAAGCAGCAAGGGGGCCGGCGCCCCGGACGTGAACCGCGAGATGTGCCCGTCCCGGCTGATCCTCGAGCACGTGACCAGCCGCTGGGGCGTGCTCGTGCTCGCCGCCCTGCTGGAGCGCTCGTACCGCTTCAGCGAGCTGCGTCGGCACGTCGGCGGCGTCAGCGAGAAGATGCTGGCCCAGACCCTCCAGACGCTGGAGAGGGACGGCTTCGTGCACCGCGACGCCAAGCCCGTCATCCCGCCGCGCGTCGACTACTCGCTCACCGGGCTGGGCAGGGAGGCCGCCCGGCAGGTGTGGGACCTCGCGCGCTGGACGGAGCGGCGGGTGGCCGACGTGCAGGCGGCCCGGGCCGTGTACGACGAGGGGAAGGCCCGCGCGGCGGAGACCGCCTGACCGGGCGCCCCCGCCTCGCCCGCCGACGCGCAGGGGAAAGGGCCGGGAGCACCGCTCCCGGCCCTTTCCCGAATGAGGCGGCCTCAGCCGACGACCGTCCAGGTGTCGTTGCCGGCGAGGAGCGCCGCGAGATCGCCCTTGCCGTTCTGCTCCACGGCCGTTTCGAGCTGGTCGGCCATGAGCGTGTCGTAGACCGGCCGCTCCACGCTGCGCAGCACGCCGATGGGCGTGTGGTGCAGCGTGTCGTTGTCCGCGAGCCGGGACAGCGCGAAGGCCGTGGTCGGACTGGGGTTGTGCGCGTCGTGGACGAGGACCCTGGACTCGTTCTCCGCCGTCACCTGCACCACCGTGAGGTCACCGGTCCGCTCGTCGCGGACCACGCCCTTGGAGAGCTCGGGGCCGAACCGGATCGGCTTGCCGTGTTCCAGCCGGATCACGGCGTCATCCGCCTGCTCCTTGTCCTTGAGGATCTCGAAGGCGCCGTCGTTGAAGATGTTGCAGTTCTGGTAGATCTCGACGAGCGCGGTGCCCTGGTGGTCGGCGGCCTGCCGCAGCACCTCGGTGAGGTGCTTGCGGTCGGAGTCGACGGAGCGCGCGACGAACGACGCCTCGGCCCCCAGAGCCAGGGAGACCGGGTTGAACGGGGCGTCCAGCGACCCCATCGGCGTCGACTTGGTGATCTTGCCGAGCTCGGACGTCGGGCTGTACTGGCCCTTGGTGAGGCCGTAGATCCGGTTGTTGAACAGCAGGATCTTGAGGTTCACATTGCGGCGCAGGGCGTGGATCAGGTGGTTGCCGCCGATGGACAGCGCGTCGCCGTCCCCGGTGACGACCCAGACGGACAGGTCGCGGCGGGAGGAGGCGAGGCCGGTCGCGATGGCGGGGGCGCGGCCGTGGATGGAGTGCATCCCGTAGGTGTTCATGTAGTACGGGAAGCGCGAGGAGCAGCCGATGCCGGAGACGAACACGATGTTCTCCTTCGCCAGGCCGAGCTCGGGCATGAAGCCCTGCACGGCGGCGAGGATCGCGTAGTCACCGCAACCGGGGCACCAGCGCACTTCCTGATCGGACTTGAAGTCCTTCATGGACTGCTTGGCCTCGGCCTTGGGCACCAGCGAGAGCGCCTCAGTCATTGATGGCCTCCTTGAGAGCTTCTGCGAGCTGCTCCGCCTTGAACGGCATCCCGTTCACCTGGGTGTGGCTCTGCGCGTCGACCAGGTACTTCGCCCGGATCAGGGCGGTGAGCTGGCCGAGGTTCATCTCCGGTACCACTACCTTGCGGTAACGCCCGAGGACGTCCCCGAGATTCCCCGGGAAGGGGTTGAGGTGGCGCAGATGGACCTGCGCGATGGGCAGGCCCGCGGCCCGCAGGCGCCGTACGGCGGCCGTGATCGGGCCGTACGTCGAGCCCCATCCGAGCACCAGGGTCCGGGCGCCGTCCGGGTCGTCGACCTCGACGTCGGGCACCTGGATTCCGTCGATCTTGGCCTGACGGGTGCGGACCATGAAGTCGTGGTTGGCCGGGTCGTACGAGATGTTGCCGCTGCCGTCCTGCTTCTCGATGCCGCCGATGCGGTGCTCCAGGCCGGGCGTGCCGGGCAGCGCCCAGGGGCGGGCCAGCGTCTGCGGGTCGCGCTTGTAGGGCCAGAACACCTCGGTGCCGTCGTCCAGCGTGTGGTTCGGCCCGGTGGCGAACTGGACGCGCAGGTCGGGCAGGTCGTCGAGGTCCGGGATGCGCCAGGGCTCGGAGCCGTTGGCGAGGTACCCGTCGGACAGCAGGAAGACCGGGGTCCGGTACGTCAGCGCGATCCGGGCCGCCTCGATGGCCGCGTCGAAACAGTCGGCCGGGGTGCGGGGGGCGACGACCGGCACCGGTGCCTCGCCGTTGCGCCCGTACATGGCCTGCAGCAGGTCGGCCTGCTCGGTCTTGGTCGGCAGACCGGTGGAGGGGCCGCCGCGCTGGATGTCCACCACCAGCAGCGGCAGCTCCAGCGACACGGCGAGCCCGATCGTCTCCGACTTCAGCGCCACACCCGGACCGGAGGTGGTGGTCACCGCCAGAGAACCGCCGAACGCCGCGCCCAGCGCAGCGCCGATCCCGGCGATCTCGTCCTCGGCCTGGAAGGTGCGCACGCCGAAGTTCTTGTGCTTGGACAGCTCGTGCAGGATGTCCGAGGCGGGGGTGATCGGGTACGAGCCCAGGTACAGCGGGAGATCGGCCTGCTTGCTGGCGGCGATCAGCCCGTAGGACAGGGCCAGGTTGCCGGAGATGTTGCGGTACGTGCCCGTGGGGAAGGCGCTGGTGGCCGGGGCGACCTCGTAGGAGACCGCGAAGTCCTCGGTCGTCTCGCCGAAGTTCCAGCCGGCGCGGAAGGCGGCGATGTTCGCCTCGGCGATGGCCGGCTTCTTCGCGAACTTCGTCCGCAGGAAGGACTCCGTGCCCTCGGTCGGCCGGTGGTACATCCAGCTGAGCAGCCCCAGAGCGAACATGTTCTTGCTGCGCTCGGCCTCCTTGCGGGAGAGGCCGAGGTCCTTGAGCGCCTCGATCGTCAGCGTCGTCAGCGGCACGGGGTGGACGTGGTACGCGTCCAGCGAGCCGTCCTCCAGCGGAGAGACGTCGTAGCCGACCTTGGCCATCGCCCGCTTGGCGAACTCGTCCGTGTTGACGATGATCTCGCCGCCGCGCGGCACGTCGCCGATGTTGGCCTTGAGCGCCGCCGGATTCATCGCGACCAGCACGTTCGGCGCGTCGCCGGGTGTGAGGATGTCGTGGTCGGCGAAGTGCAGCTGGAAGCTGGAGACACCCGGCAGGGTGCCGGCGGGGGCCCGGATCTCGGCGGGGAAGTTCGGCAGCGTGGACAGGTCGTTGCCGAACGACGCCGTCTCGGAGGTGAACCTGTCACCCGTCAGCTGCATGCCGTCACCGGAGTCACCCGCGAAGCGGATGATCACCCGGTCCAGTCGGCGGATCTCCTTGTCGCCCACGTGCCTGCGCTGCTCGCCGACGACGGCCTCACGGCCACCGTTGGCCTCGTCGGCCTGCTCGGCCGGCCTACTGACCTGGCTGGTCACTGAACTGGACCTCCCTCGAGGCGGTTCCTCGGGGCGGCCGGCCAACCGACCGTCCCACTGGCAACCCTACGACGGTAAGGGTCGCCTTCCCTGGACCGCTCATATGTCGGACGCCCCTATGAGACGTCGTGTCGCCCTGCTTTGTCACGCTTCATCCGTCCCAGGATCCTCTCCCGTACCTCTTCCCCTCGTCATTCGTCGGTCCTGGGTCCCGGGTGTCGGCGCCGCCGCCGGATGCGGCGGGCGGAAGATCAGGAATTCAGGTACGTCAGCACGGCCAGCACGCGCCGGTGGTCGCCCACGCTGGGGGCAAGACCGAGCTTGAGGAAGATGTTGCTCACGTGCTTCTCCACCGCGCCGTCGCTCACGACGAGCTGCTTGGCGATCGCCGAGTTCGTCCGGCCCTCGGCCATCAGACCGAGGACCTCCCGTTCCCGGGGGGTGAGCCCGGCGAGGACGTCCTGCTTGCGGCTCCGGCCGAGCAGTTGCGCCACCACCTCCGGATCCAGGGCGGTGCCGCCGCGGGCCACGCGCACGACGGCGTCCACGAACTCTCGTACCTCGGCTACCCGGTCCTTCAGCAGATAGCCCACGCCGCGGGTGCTGCCCGCGAGCAGTTCGGTCGCGTACTGCTCCTCCACGTACTGGGACAGGACCAGCACGCCGACCGCGGGGTGCTCGCGGCGCAGCTGCACCGCGGCCCGGACGCCCTCGTCCGTATGGGTGGGCGGCATCCGCACGTCGGCGACCACGACGTCCGGCAGCGCGTCCTGGTCCGCCAGCTCGGCAACGGTCTTGATCAACGCCTGCGCGTCGCCGACGCCCGCCACGACGTCGTGCCCGCGGTCGGTCAGCAGCCGGGTCAGCCCCTCCCGCAGCAGGACCGAATCCTCGGCGATGACCACCCGCACCCTGTCCTCCACAGCCTTGCGTCCCCCCTGTGCGATGAACCTTCCGGGCCTGCGCCGCCCAGCATTCCAGCTTCGTCTCGAAATCGGGTCCAGGCTGATGTATTGCCGGGGCCCCGCGGAGGTACGGCCGCACGCGCAGGACCGGGGCCGCCCGTCCGGGCCGCCGCCCGGGGGGACGCAGCGGGGAGCGAAGGGGTTGAGGAGTGACGAGGGCGCCGACGGCCCGTGCGGCGTGGCCGGGTTTCCCGGCGGTCGCAGGGGCGGGGTCCGGACCGGTGGGCCAGGGCGCGGGGATCAGCCGCGCCAGGGCAGCTCGGCCGTGACGGTGGTCGGGCCGCCCTCCGGGGAATCGACGGCGAGGACGCCGTCCACCGCGCCCAGCCGTTCCGCGAGCCCGGCCAGACCGCTGCCCGCCGCCTGGTCCGCGCCGCCTCTGCCGTCGTCCGTGACCTGGAGCATCAGCCGGTCCTGCGAGCGCCAGACGTCGACCGAGGCGCGGGTCGCCCGGGCGTGCCTGCTCACGTTCCGCAGGAGCTCCGAGACCGTGAAGTACGCGATGCCCTCGATCGCCGCCGCCGGCCTGCGGTCCAGGTCGACATCGAGCGTCACCGGCACCGCGCAGCGCGAGGCGACGGCGGACAGTGCGGCGTCCAGGCCGCGGTCGGTGAGCACGGCGGGGTGGATGCCGCGGGCGAGGTCGCGCAGCTCCCGCAGCGCCACCTTGACCTCGCCGTGCGCCTCGTCGACCATGCGGGCCGCCGCGTGCGGGTCCTCCGACAGCTTCTCCTTGGCGAGCCCGAGGTCCATGGCCAGGGCGACCAGCCGCGCCTGGGCGCCGTCGTGGAGATCGCGTTCGATACGGCGCAGGTCGGCCGCGGCCGTGTCGACGACCGCGCCCCGGTCCGACTCCAGCTCGACGACGCGGCTCGCCAGCCGGGAGGGGCCGAGCAGCCCGGCCACCATCAGCCGGTCGACGCCGGTCAGCGCGCGGACGACCCAGGGCGTGGCCAGGGTGAGCAGCAGGCCGACGAGGCTGGTGACGGCGACCTCGAAGGGGGAGTCGAGGGAGAACTCGTGAGTTCCGTCGCCGTAGAGCTGCAGCCCGTCGACGCCCGCGTACACGGGGAAGACCGACTGCCACAGCGGGTAGAGGAGCAGCGCCCAGCCCGTCGTCCACAGGGGCACCGCGAGGCAGAAGCCGAAGACGGCCCACGGGAAGTGGAGGACCGCGTACAGCAGGTGCCGCCAGGAGGCCCCGCTCTTGACGACGCCCCCGATCCAGCCGGCGGCGCCGCTCCTCCGGACGCGGACCGGCCCGGGCGCGGCGACGTCCACGCCCAGCAGGGCCCTGGCGCGGACCCGCTCCACCGCGCCGAACCCGCGCAGCACGGCGAACGACACCGCGAGCAGCGGCACACCGAGGAACGTGACGAGCAGTCCGGCGCTCGCGGCGGTCAGGGAGACGGCGAGGGCGAAGAGGAGCACGCTCAGGGGCAGGCTGAGCAGGATCCATCCGAACTCGCGCCAGGTCCTGCCCTCGAGCGGCGCACGCAGTACGGGAGGCAGGAAGTGCGTGCGGGCCCTGGGCACTGCGGCGTATCGGTCATCCATGGCCGTCGGCGTGGTCCGTTCCGCGAAGAGGTCTCGTTCTGCGCTGCTGGCTGTCATGTCCACAAGCCTGCTGGCGGGGCGGGACGTGCACCATGAGGGCGGTATCCGTTCGCGCGGGGGGTTTCCCCCACCACGGGAGCCGGCCGGCGGCCCGGAGTCACCGCCCTCCTGCGGCGGGCGACCCGCGTCTTCCTCAAGGCCGGCGGTCCCGGTTCCCAGCGCGGCGGACCGGACTCCGGCTCCGGCTCTGCTCCTCAGCGCCGGCCGCCCGGGAGCCGGCCCTGGCTCTGGTCCTCAGTGCCTGGACCTGGCTCCGGCTCTGGGCCTCAGCGGCTGGAGCCGACCGCGGCCCGTTTTCGCAGCGCCCGCCTGGAGCCGGCCGCGGCCCCGGTTTCTCGGCGCCGGTCGCCTGGAGCAGCCGCGGGCCCGGTGGCTCAGCGCCCGCCGTGCTCCGTCCGCGCGCGCCAGGGCAGCTCGGCCGTGACCGTGGTCGGTCCGCCCGCCGGCGAGTGCAGCGCGAAGAGGCCGTCCACCGCGTCGAGCCGCTCGGCCAGGCCCGCCATCCCGGTCCCGGCGTCCAGCCGCGCCCCACCCCTGCCGTCGTCCACGACCTGGATGAGCAGCCGCTCGTCCACCCGCCACACGTCCACCGAGGCACGGGTCGCCTGCGCGTGCTTGCTCACGTTCTGCAGGAGCTCCGAGACCGTGAAGTACGCGATGCCCTCGATCGCCTCCGCCGGCCGTTCGGTCAGATCCACCGTCACCGTCACCGGGGCCGTGCAGCGGGACGCGATCGCGGACAGGGCGGCGTCCAGGCCGCGGTCGGTGAGCACGGCGGGGTGGATGCCGCGGGCGAGGTCGCGCAGCTCCTGGAGTGCGAGCTTCACCTCGCCGTGCGCCTCGTCGACCATCGCCGCCGCGGCGGCGGGATCGTCCAGGAGCTTCTCCTTGGCGAGGCCGAGCCCCATCGCGAGGGCGACCAGCCGCGCCTGGGCGCCGTCGTGGAGATCGCGTTCGATACGGCGCAGGTCGGCCGCGGCCGTGTCGACGACGACGCCCCGGTCGGACTCCAACTCCGCGATGCGCCGCTCCAGTTCGTCCGACGGCGACAGCAGGCCGCGCACCATCGCACGGTCCGCGCCCGCCATGGCGTGCGTCAGGAACGGCAGCACCGGCCAGAGCACGATCAGCCCCACCAGCGTGACGGTGAACGTCAGCACGCCCCACGGCAGCCGGACGAACGAGTACAGCACCGTCCGCCAGGCCACCGGGTCCTTCAGCCGCGACCAGACCCAGGGGACCAGGCCGCCGCCCCGGGGACGGCCGAGCGGGCTGGGCTCGTCGACCTCCACGCCGAGCAGCGCGCGGGCCCTGGCCCGTTCCGCCCGCCCGATCCTGCGGGCTCCCGCGAGAGCGAGGGCCAGCAGGGGCAGGCCGATCACGGTGACCGACAGGCCCACGCCGACGACCACGGTGACCGCGACGTAGACGAAGGAGAGCAGCGAGGCGGGGAAATCCCCCAGCAGGTGCGCGACCTCCTTCCAGGTGCGGCGGTGGAAAGCGAAGCGCACGGGCGGCGGTCCTCCGTTGTCCGGAGTGGGGTTGCTCGCGGTCATGAGGGCCAGCCTGCCGGGCGGGAACTGCGGACGCCATGGGGTTCCTGGGTGGGGTCGGGTGGGGACAACCCCACCTGAACCCCGACGCGACTGCTTACGCTCCCTTTAGCAGGGCCTAGACTCCGGTGCGTAGGGACCAACGACGTCGAACGCCGTCGAACACGGCCCCGACGAGGTCAACGAGGTCAGGGAGCGAGGGCGGACGTGCCGGAAACGACCGTGGTCGTCACCGCGGCGGACTACTTCCAGAGCTACTCGGTCGTCGGACTGCTCGCGGTGATCGGCGTGCTGTTCGTCGCCGTGGCCTTCGGCGCCGGGCGGCTGCTGCGGCCGGTGGTGCCGACCCCGGAGAAGCTGCTCACCTACGAGTGCGGTGTCGACCCCGTCGGCGAGGGCTGGGCCCACACCCAGGTCCGGTACTACGTCTACGCCTTCCTGTACGTGATCTTCGCCGTCGACTCGATCTTCCTCTTCCCGTGGGCGACCGTCTTCGCCGCCGGGGGCTACGGCGCGACGACGCTCGTCGAAATGTTCATCTTCCTCGGCTTCCTGGCCGTGGGACTGCTCTACGCGTACAAGAAGGGCGTCCTGACATGGGCGTGACTCCCGTGGACCTTCCCGAGCCCCGGCGGCTCGGCGCGCTGGCGCGCCTCGCCCCCGAGCCGATGAAGGTCGTCCTCAACTGGGGCCGCCGCTACAGCCTGTGGGTCTTCAACTTCGGGCTCGCCTGCTGCGCCATCGAGTTCATCGCGGCCTCCATGGCCCGGCACGACTTCATCCGCCTCGGCGTGATCCCCTTCGCGCCGGGTCCGCGCCAGGCCGACCTCATGATCGTCTCCGGCACGGTGACGGACAAGATGGCCCCTGCCGTGAAGCGTCTGTACGAGCAGATGCCCGAGCCCAAGTACGTCATCTCCTTCGGCGCCTGCTCCAACTGCGGGGGCCCCTACTGGGACTCGTACTCCGTCACCAAGGGCGTCGACCAGATCATCCCCGTCGACGTTTACGTGCCCGGCTGCCCGCCGCGTCCGGAGGCGCTGCTCCAGGGCATCCTCAAGCTGCAGGAGAAGATCGCCCGCGAGTCGCTCGGCGAGCGCTACGGGCACGGCGGGGGAGCCCGCCCGTCCACCGCGGCGCTGCGCAGCGGTCTCGTGAGCCCGCCCCCGGCCGCCGGCGCGGCCTCCGACGCCGGATCGGAGGGCGAGCGGTGAAGGTGAACCCGTACGACAGCCTCCCGGACGCCGTCACCGAGATCTTCGGCGAAGAGGCCACCGCCGAGCGCGCCTACGACCTTCTCACCGTCGACGTCCCCGCCGGCACCTGGATCGCGGCGCTGGAGACCGCCCGCGACAGGCTGGGCTGCACCTATTTCGACTGGCTGAGCGCGGTCGACGAACCGGGCGTCGGCTTCCGCGTGTGCGCGCACGTCGTCTCCCTGGAGGGCCGCGCGGTCCGCCGGCTGCTCGTCCGCACCACCGTCCCGCACAGCGCCCCGTCGCTGCCGACCGCCGTCGACGTCTACGCGGGAGCGAGCTGGCACGAGCGCGAGACGCACGAGATGTTCGGCGTCGACTTCACCGGGCATCCGCATCTCGACCCCCTGCTCCTTCCCGAGGGCTTCGAAGGGCACCCGCTGCGCAAGGACTTCGTCCTTGCCGCCCGGGTGGCCAAGGCATGGCCGGGTGCCAAGGAGCCGGGGGAGTCCGAGCACGGCGGGCCCAAGCGACGCCAGATGCTGCCGCCCGGTGTCCCCGACCCGAACGAGTGGGGCCCGCTGAAGGGCCAGCTCCCACCCGCACCGGCCCGGCCGGCCCGCACCCCGCGTGCGGCCGTCGCCGGCGCGGCGGCCGACCGCCCGCCGCGCCGCACCCGCACGGCGGGCGAGGGCTCGGCGTCGCAGGCCGCCGCCGCTCCGGAGGATGCGGGGGAGGCTCGTCCGGCTCGGCGTACGCGCAGTGCGAGTGAGGGCTCGGTGTCCCAGGCTGCCGCGGCTGCGGGGGATGCGGGGGAGGCTCGTCCGGCTCGGCGTACGCGCAGTGCGAGTGAGGGCTCGGTGTCCCAGGCTGCCGCGGCTGCGGGGGATGCGGGCGAGGCCCGTCCTGAGCGGCGCTCCCGCAGCGCCGCCGGGGACTCGGCCGGTCCGCGCCGGCCGGACGGCGGCGCCCAGGAACCGGCGGAGACCCCGGCCACCCCGCGCACCCGCAGTTCCGACGCCCCCTGGCACCACGCCCGCCCAGCCTTCGACGATCAGCAACCGCCGGCGAGCGCGCCCGGCACGGCCCCCGAGGGGGCGCGGCCGCCAGGAGAAGCCCCCACGGCGACGCCCGAGCCCGCGCCGCGCGCCGAGCCCGCGCCGCGCGCCGAGCCCGAGCCCGCGCCGCGCGCCGAGCCCGAACCGGAACCTGCACCCGAACCCGAGGCCGACGAGCCGAACCGACCCGCCGGAGGCGACCCCGCGTGAACGACGCCCTCGACGTCGCCTTCCGGCTCATCGTCGTCTTCGCCGTGTTCATGGTCCTCCCGCTGATCATCGGGCAGACCGAGCACAAGGTCATGGCCCACATGCAGGGACGCCTCGGCCCCATGTACGCCGGCGGCTTCCACGGCTGGGCCCAGCTCGTGGCGGACGGCGTGAAGTTCGCGCAGAAGGAGGACGTGGTCCCGGCGGACGCCGACCGCCGCATCTTCCAACTCGCGCCCGCCGTCGCCCTGCTGCCCTACCTCCTGGTCCTGATCGCGATCCCCATCGGTCCCAGCGAGAGCGCGGTCGGCCAGATCGTCGACGCCGGCGTCTTCTTCGTTCTCGCCGTCATGGGCGTCGGCGTGCTCGGGTCGCTCATGGCGGGCTGGGCGTCGGCCAACAAGTTCTCCCTCCTCGGCGGCCTGCGTACCGCCGCTCAGCTGCTGGCGTACGAACTGCCGATGCTGCTCACCGCCGCGTCCGTCGCCATGGCGGCCGGCACCGTCTCGCTGCCCGGCATCCTGAACGCTTTCGAGTGGTGGTGGCTGCCCTGGCAGATCGTGGGCGCCGTCGTCTTCTTCGTCGCCGGTCTCGCCGAACTGCAGCGTCCTCCCTTCGACATGCCGGTCGCCGACTCCGAGATCATCTTCGGTGCGTACACCGAGTACACCGGCCTCCGTTTCGCCCTGTTCCTGCTCGCCGAATACGCGGGCATCGTCGTCCTGTGCGGCCTGACCACCGTCCTCTTCCTCGGCGGCTGGCACGGTCCGTTCGGTGCAGACGGGCTCGGCTGGGTGTGGACCCTCCTCAAGACCGCACTGCTGGCGTTCCTCGTCATCTGGCTGCGTGTGAGCTATCCGCGGCTGCGCGAGGACCAGCTGCAGAAGCTCGCCTGGACGGCCCTCGTCCCCCTCGCTCTCGCCCAGATCGCCCTCACCGGCATCGTCAAGGTGGTGATCCAGTAATGCCCCCGATCCCCGGCAGCGGCCTCGCCAAGGGCCTTGCCGTCACCCTGCGGACGATGACGAAGAAGCACGTCACCGCGCAGTACCCGGACGTCCTGCCCGAACTCCCGCCGCGCAGCCGTGGCGTGATCGGCCTGTTCGAGGAGAACTGCACGGTCTGCATGCTCTGCGCCCGTGAGTGCCCCGACTGGTGCATCTACATCGACTCCCACAAGGAGACGGTCCCCGCGGCCGCCCCCGGAGGCCGTGAGCGCAGCCGGAACGTCCTCGACCGGTTCGCCATCGACTTCTCGCTCTGCATGTACTGCGGTATCTGCATCGAGGTGTGTCCTTTCGACGCGCTGTTCTGGTCGCCCGAGTTCGAGTACGCCGAGACCGACATCCACGACCTCACCCATGAGCGCGACAAGCTCCGCGAGTGGATGTGGACGGTGCCCGCGCCGCCCGCACTCGACCCGGGTGCCGAGGAGCCGAAGGAGATCGCGGCTGCCCGCAAGGCCGCCGAGAAGCTCGCGGCCGCCGAGGAGGCGGCAGCGGCCCAGGCCCACGCCGGCACCGAACCCGGCGCCGGTCCCGGCACCGAACCGGGCGCCGAATCGGGCACCGGACCCGGCGCCGAGCCGGGACAGGGAGGCCCCGCATGACGCTCGCCGCCGCCGCGCCCCAGGGCTTCCTCTCGCCGACCGGTGTCGAGATCGCCTTCCTTCTCGTCGGCCTCGCCACGCTCGGCGCGGCGCTCGTCACCGTCACCACCAGGCAGCTGGTGCATGCCGCGCTCTGGCTGGTGGTGACGCTCGGCGGCCTCGCCGTCGAGTACCTCCTGCTCACCGCCGAGTTCATCGCGTGGGTGCAGGTCCTGATCTACGTCGGGTCCGTGGTCGTCCTCCTTCTCTTCGGGCTGATGCTCACCAAGGCCCCCATCGGCCGCTCCCCGGATGCCGATTCGGGCAACCGGTGGGTGGCCCTCCCGGTGGCCGCCGCCGCCGGGGCGGCCCTGGTGTGGGTCGTCGTGGACGCCTTCCGTACCACCTGGATCGACCTCGACGGACCCGTCCAGGGATCCACCAAGGTGTCCGGCGAGATCCTCTTCCGGCACTGGGTCCTGCCGTTCGAAGCGCTCTCCGTCCTCCTGCTCGCCGCCCTCGTCGGCGCGATCGTGCTGTCCCGCCGTGACCAGGAACCGCCCGCCGAGACCGGTGCCACCCCGCCGGACGGGGCCGTCCCCACGGGCCGCGACGGTGCGGCCGACCGTACGGCCCGAGAGGAGAAGAGCTGATGCATCTCGCCTATCCCGCCGTGCTCGCCGTCCTCCTCTTCAGCGTCGGGCTGTACGGCGTCCTCGCACGCCGCAACGCCATCCTGGTTCTGATGTCCGTCGAGCTGATGCTCAACGCGGTCAACCTGAACCTCGTCGCCTTCGACGTGTGGCTGCGCGACACGCTTCACGCCGGTCAGGCACTCACCTTGTTCGTCATCGCCGTCGCCGCCGCCGAGATCGGGATCGGCCTGGCGATCGTGCTGATGGTCTACCGCAACCGCGGCAGCTCGGACGTCGACCGCCTCCGTGACACGGCGGAGGCGACCGGCCCCGACGCCGGCGGCACACCCGACGACAGCGACACACCCGCAGACCGCGAGGAGAAGGCCGAGGCCACCGCGTGACCACGACGACCCTCGCCGTTCTCGTCCCCCTTCTTCCGTTCCTCGGCGCCGCCGCCGGACTCCTCCTCGGCCGCACCGCCCCCGGATTCGTCCGCCCCCTGGCCGTCCTGCCCACGCTCGCCGCCGCCGCTCTCGCCGTCCTCGTCGCGGCCCGCCAGGACGGCGGACGGACCATCACCGCCTCCACCGAGCTCACGCCCACCGGCTCGGTCCCCATCGACCTGGCCCTGCACATCGACGGCTTCGCGGCGCTCGTCGCCGTCCTGGTCGGGATCGTCGCGTCCTGTGTGCAGATCTACTCGACGGCCTATCTGCGCGACGATCCGCGCTACCCGTCGTACGCGGCGCTCGTCTCCCTGTTCACGTCGGCCATGCTGCTCGTCGTCTACTCCGGCGACCTGATGGTGCTGCTGGTCGGCTGGGAGATCATGGGCATCTGCTCGTACTTCCTCGTCGGCCACTTCTGGGAGACGTCCGAGGCGCGTGCCGCCTCCCTCAAGGCGTTCCTGGTCACCAAGCTCGGTGATGTCCCCTTCCTGATCGGTCTGTTCGCGCTCGCCGCCGACGCGGGCACCTTCCGCATCAGCGGCATCCTCGGCGCCGTCGCCGCCGGCACCATCGACCACCCCACCCTGGTGGCACTCCTGCTGCTCGCGGGCGTGGCGGGCAAGTCGGCGCAGTTCCCGCTGCACACCTGGCTCCCCGACGCGATGGCGGGCCCCACGCCCGTCTCCGCGCTCATCCACGCCGCGACGATGGTCGCGGCCGGTGTCTACTTCGTGGCACGCCTCCTTCCCCTCTTCGCCGCGTCCGCCGCGGCCATGACCGTCCTCGCCGTCATGGCGGCGATCACGATGGTCGGCTCGGCGCTCGCCGCGCTCGCCCAGGACGACATCAAGCGTGTCCTCGCCTACTCGACCATCGGCCAGCTCGGCTACATGTCGGGGGCGCTGGCCGTCGGCGACCGCGGTGCCGCCGTCTTCCACCTCCTGTCCCACGGTGCGTTCAAGGCGCTGCTCTTCCTCGCCGCCGGCGTGATCATCCATGCCGCCGGCACGAACTCGCTCGCCGCCATGTCCCGGATGAGCGGCCTGGCCAAGCGCGTGCCCGACGCCTACTGGACGATGACCGTCGCACTGCTCGCGCTCGCCGCGATCCCTCCCTTCGCCGGCTTCTTCTCCAAGGAAGCCGTCCTGGTCGCCGCCGAGCACACCGCGCTCGGCGATTCCGCCGTCGCCCCCACCGGCGCCGGCTGGACCGTGCTGGTCGCCGGTCTGCTGACCGCCGTCCTCACCGCCGCCTACGCCATGCGGCTGTGGCTGCTCGCCTTCCGCGGCCGCGGTGCCGAGGCACCCGACCACGGCCGGGAGCCGGTCGCCATGACCACGGTGCTCTGGTTCCTCGCCGTGCCGTCACTCGCCTTCGGCCTGACCTTCGACCGGCTGCCCGGCTGGTTCGACGGCCACGCCCTCACCCCCACCCTCACCACCGCCGTCCTCGGCACCGGCGTCGCTCTGGTCGGCGGACTGGTCACCTACGGGGCGTGGCGGCACGCCACGGCGGCCGCCGCACGTCCCCCCATCGGCGCCGTGGCCGCTCACCCCGGCGCCGAACCGGCCGTTTCCGAGGCCGAGGCGATCGCGGCCCACACCCCGGCCTATGGATCGATCGCGACGGCTGCCGACCCGGCAGACCCCGCCCGTCTGCTGCTCGGCCCGCTCCACCGCCACGCCGCCGCGGGATTCCACGTCGACGCCGTCTACTCCGCGCTGTTCGTCCGCCCGGTACGCGCCGCCGCGCAGCTCGTCCGCTTCCTCGACCGCGAGGTCGTCGACACCTACGTCAGCGGATCGGGCACCGGCGCCCGCCTGCTGGGCAGCGCCGTGCGCCGCGCCCAGACCGGCAACGTGCAGACCTACCTCGGAGCGCTGCTCGCGGGCTCCGTCGTCCTGGCCGTCGCCGCCGTCGTCCTGTCCAACGTCAACGCGGGGTCGTGAGCCGTGATCGATATCAGCGAGTCCGTGATGCAGTTCCTTCTCGCGTTCATCGTCGTCGGCCCGCTCCTGGGCTCCGCCGCGGCACTCCTGCCCGCCCCGCCCGGCCTGCGCGGCTCCGGCCCGGACCAGGCGGTCCTGCGGCACGGTGTGACCGTCACCGGCGCGGTCCTGGCCGCCGCCGTGGTGCTGGCGCTCGGCTTCGACCACGACCGGCCGTCGCGGATGCAGGCCACGACGGACATCAGCTGGATCCCGGCACTCGACGTGCGGATCCACCTCGGTGTCGACGGCATTTCGCTCCCCCTTCTCGTGCTGACGGCGTTGCTGACCTTCCTCTGCGCGCTCCACGGCTACTTCAAGATGCCCGCCGGCCCGTCGCCGAAGGCATTCGTCGCGCTGCTGCTCGTCCTCGAATCCGGCACTCTCGCGACCTTCGCGGTCCTCGACCTGGTGCTGTTCTTCCTGGCCTTCGAGATGGTGCTCATCCCGATGTACTTCCTCATCGCCCGCTGGGGCGGTGAAGGACGGCAGCCCGCCGCCTGGAAGTTCATCCTCTACACATTGCTCGGCTCGGTCGTCATGCTGCTCGGCCTCCTGCTCGTCGGGCTGAAGGCCGGCACATTCGACATGGTGGCACTCGCCACTGACAACGGCCGCGACCTCACCACATCCGTGCAGGTCATCGCCGTTCTGGCGATCGGGATCGGGCTCGCGGTCAAGACCCCGATGTGGCCTCTGCACAGCTGGCTGCCGGACGCGCACACCGCGGCCCCGACCATCGGCTCGGTCCTGCTCGCCGGTGTCCTGCTCAAGATGGGTACGTACGGATTCGTCCGCATCGTCCTGCCGATCACGCCCGACGGCATGCAGACGTTCGCCCCGTACCTCGCCGCCTTCGCCGTCGCCGGGATCATCTACGGATCGCTCGCCTGTCTCGCCCTGGCGCGCAAGGGCGCGGGCGGCGACCTGAAGCGTCTCATCGCCTACTCGTCCGTGGGCCACATGGGCTTCGTCCTCCTCGGCATCGCGAGCATGACGCCCGCCGGCATCAACGGCGCGCTCTTCGCCAACATCGCCCACGGCCTCATCACCGGCCTCCTGTTCTTCCTGGTCGGCGCGGTGAAGGACCGCTACGGCACCGCGGATCTCGACACCCTCGCCGGAGCCACCGGCGCCGCGCTGTACGGACGCGCTCCCCGCCTCGGCGGTCTGCTCGCCTTCGCGGCCGTCGCGTCCCTCGGACTGCCGGGCCTGGCCGGGTTCTGGGGAGAGATGCTCGCCCTGTTCGGGGCCTTCGACCCGGCCGACGGGCTCAGCCGCCCCGCGTTCCTCGTCTTCATGGCGATCGCCGCTTTCGGCACGCTCCTGACCGCGGCGTACCTGCTGGTCGTCGTGCGCCGGGTCTGCATGGGAGCGCCGCCCCAGGGCGTCCCGAGCGCGGCGGACGGCCCGGCGTTCGCGCCGCTGACCGACGTCCGCGGATACGAGTTCGCCGCCTGGACTCCGCTCGTGGCCCTCACCGTCATCGCCGGACTGTGGCCCGCGGTCCTCCTCGGCCTCACCGACCCGGCAGTGCAGCAGCTCCTCGCAGGAGGCAAGTCGTGACCATGGCAGCCGACAGCGTCCCCAGCCTGGTCCAGTCGGTCGACTGGCTCACGATCGCGCCGCCGACCATCACGGCCGTCGTCGGACTGGTCGTCCTCGTCGCGGACCTCTTCGTCGAGGAGCGTCGCAAGCCGCTGCTCGGTGTCGTCGCCATCGCGGGCCTGATCGCCGCGATGGCGGCCCTGCTCCCGCTGCGCGAGGGCGACCGCTCGACGTTCTGCCTGACCAACGGCACGCAGGCGTGCAGCTACACCGCCGACCACTTCACCCTGGCCATCCAGTTCCTGGTCCTCGGCGGCGCGCTGCTGACCGCGGTGCTCTCGCTCACGGACACCCGCAAGGACCTGCCCGCCGGAGAGTTCTGGTTCCTGCTGCTCTCCTCGGCGGCCGGCGCGGCGCTGCTGCCCGCCTCCCGCGACCTCGCCACTCTCGTGGTCGCCCTCGAAGTCGCGTCGCTGCCCGCCTTCGCCCTCGTGGGTCTCAGGCGCGGCGACCGGCTCTCCAGCGAAGCCGCCCTGAAGTTCTTCCTCTCCTCCGTGACCGCGACGGCCGTCACGCTGCTCGGCGTCAGCTTCGTCTACGCCGCGACCGGCACGCTGCACCTCACCCAGGTCGCCGCCGGCCTCGAGAACGTTCCCGGCCAGCTGGACACGCTGGCCAAGGCGGGCGTCGCCCTGACCCTCGTCGGCTTCGCGTTCAAGACCGCAGCCGTTCCCTTCCACTTCTGGGTCCCCGACACCTATGTGGGCGCGCCCCTCCCCGTCGCCGGCTACCTCTCCGTCGTCGGCAAGGCCGTCGGATTCACCGGCCTCATCCTGGTGACGGTCGTCGCCTTCCCCGCGTACGCCGACATCTGGGGGCCCGCGCTCGCCGTCCTGGCCGCACTCACCATGACCGCGGGCAACGTGGCGGCCCTTCGCCAGTCGGCCACGCGCGCGTGGAGCGCGGTACGGCTTCTGGCCTGGTCCTCCGTCGGGCAGGCCGGTTACCTCCTGGTGCCGATCGCGGCCGCCGCGTACTCCAGCGACGACCAGATCGGCGCCACCGTCGCCTACGCCCTGATGTACGCCGTCGTGAACCTCGGGGCGTTCGCGGTCGCCGCGCTCGTCGCCCGGAGCCACCCGCAGAACCGGATCGCGGACTACCGGGGCCTGTACGCGGCCCGCCCCGCGGCCGCCCTGGCGATGGGTTTCTTCCTGCTCTGCCTGGCCGGACTGCCGCCGGGCATCATCGGGCTGTTCGCCAAGGTCACCGTGTTCTCGTCGGCCGTCGACGCGGGCCTGGGCTGGCTCGCGGTCGTCATGGGCGTCAACGTCGTGATCGCCCTCTACTACTACCTCCAGTGGACAGCGCTCCTCTTCCGTGCCCCCCGAGGCGCTGTGAGCGGCGCGGAGGCCGAGCCGGTGCGCCGGCGCACGCCGGCGCCGGTGACCGTGGCCATCGTGCTGACGGCGGTCGTCGGTGTCGTGCTCTCCGGCTATCCCCAGCTGGTGCTGCGCTTCGCCGCGGACACGCTGTTCTGACCATCACCCGAACGGCCCACGCCCAGGGCCCGGGAGCACAAGGGGAACCAGCGTCCTTCGCCTGGCGTTGACCAGTACAGAAGGGTCCACTGGAGAGTGGAGCACCCCACGCAAAGGGTTCCCCTGCCGCACCGCTTGGAGGGCGTACCGTGCACCGCCGGCACAACGGGCTGAAGACCGCCGTACTCCTCGGGGGACTGTCCGCACTCATCCTCGTCATCGGCAGCTTCTTCGGCCGGACGGGGCTGCTCGTCGCGCTCGTCGTCGCCCTCGGTACGAACGCCTACGCGTACTGGAACAGCGACAAGCTGGCGCTGCGCGCCATGCGCGCGCGTCCGGTCAGCGAGTTCGAGGCGCCCGCGCTGTACCGGACGGTCCGCGAGCTCTCCACCGCCGCCCGCCAGCCCATGCCCCGCCTCTACATCTCGCCGACCCAGGCGCCCAACGCCTTCGCCACCGGCCGCAACCCGCGCAACGCGGCCGTGTGCTGCACCGAGGGGATCATGCGGATCCTCGACGAGCGCGAGCTGCGCGGTGTCATCGGCCACGAGCTCAGCCACGTCTACAACCGCGACATCCTCATCTCGTCCGTCGCCGGAGCCCTGGCCTCGGTCGTGATGTTCCTGGTCAACTTCGCCTGGCTCATTCCCGTCGGCCGCTCGGACGACGACGACGGTCCCGGCCTCGTCGGCATGCTGCTGATCATGATCCTGGGACCGCTGGCGGCCTCGGTGATCCAGCTCGCCGTCAGCCGCTCGCGTGAGTACGAGGCGGACGCGTCGGGCGCCCAGCTCACCGGCGACCCGCTGGCCCTGGCGAGCGCCCTGCGCAAGCTCGACGCCGGCACGAAGCAGCTGCCGCTGCCGCCGGAGCCCCGCCTGGAGACGGCGAGCCACATGATGATCGCGAACCCCTTCGGGCCCGGCAGGGGCTTCTCCAAGATGTTCTCCACCCACCCGCCCATGGCGGAACGAATCGCCAGGCTCGAGCAGATGGCAGGTCATCGCCCGTGAAGACAATTCTGAACGTCATATGGCTGATCCTGAGCGGCTTCTGGCTCTTCCTCGGATACCTGGCCGCCGGCGTCATCCTCTGCGTCACGATCATCGGCATCCCGTTCGGCCTCGCGTCGTTCCGTATCGGCGTCTACGCCCTCTGGCCCTTCGGTCACACGACCGTCGACCGCCGCGACGCCGGGGCGCCCTCGCTCATCGGCAACGTGCTGTGGGTGATCCTGGCCGGATGGTGGCTCGCGCTCGGCCACATCGTCACAGGCATCGCGCTGTGCCTGACGATCATCGGCATCCCGTTCGGCGTGGCGAACTTCAAGCTGATCCCGGTGTCGCTGATGCCGCTCGGCCGCGAGATCGTCCCCACGGACCGCCCCTTCGCGAGCCGCTGAGGCCCGTCCGGGGCGGCCGGCGCCGGAGCCGTCGGCCGCCCCCCGGCGGGCGGCCGTGTGCGGCGCTCAGCGGTCCGCGGACCCGTCCCTCCCGGGCCGGCGCAGCGCGTAGAGCACGGCCCCGACGGCCAGGACGCCCAGCCCCGCGATGGCCGACACGGCGGGCAGCGACAGTGCGAGGACGACGCACCCCGCCAGACCGCAGGCGGCGGTGATCTGTGCCGACCGGGAACTCAGCGTCCATGCCGAGACGTTGGCAATGGCGTAGTACACCAGCACTGCGAACGACGAGAAGCCGATCGCCCCGCGCAGGTCCACCGTCGCCGCCACCACCGCGACGACGGTCCCCACGGCCAGCTCCGCGCGGTGCGGCACCTGGAACCGCGGATGGACAGCGGCCAGTGCTCCCGGCAGATGACCGTCCCGGGCCATCGCCAGCGTCGTGCGCGAGACGCCGAGAATCAGCGCGAGCAGCGACCCGAGTGCCGCCACGACGGCGCCCGCCCGCACCACGGGCCCGAGCCCGCCGGCCCCCGCCGCCTCCACGGCGTCGGCCAGCGGAGCCGTCGCCCTGCCCAAGTCACCCGCGCCCAGGACGGAAAGGACGGCGACGGCCACACACACATAGGCGACGAGCGTGATGCCGAGGGCCAGCGGCACGGCCCGGGGGATCGTACGGGCCGGATCACGCACCTCCTCGCCCAGCGTCGCGATCCGGGCGTACCCCGCGAATGCGAAGAACAACAGGCCGGCGGCCTCCACCACGCCGTCGGCCGAGACGTCGCCGCCGATCTCCAGCCGACCCGTGTCTGCAGCACTCGACCCCAGACAGGAGACGACCACCGCCACGAGCACAGCCAGCACCACCGCCACGATCACCCGGGTCAGCAGCGCCGACTTCTGAACACCCGCGTAGTTCACGGCAGTCAGCGCCACCACCGCGGCGACCGCGACGGCATGCGCCTGCTCCGGCCACGCATACGCCCCGACGGTGAGCGCCATCGCGGCGCACGAGGCGGTCTTGCCGACGACGAACGCCCATCCCGCCAAGTAGCCCCAGAAGTCGCCCAGTCGCTCCCGCCCGTACACATAGGTGCCGCCCGACGCCGGGTACAGCGCGGCGAGCCGGGCCGACGACATGGCGTTGCAGTAGGCGACCGCGGCGGCCAGCGCCAGACCGATCAGCAGTCCCGTACCGGCCGCGCGCGCGGCGGGAGCCATCGCCGCGAAAACCCCCGCGCCGATCATCGATCCCAGACCGATCACCACCGCGTCGAACAGCCCGAGCGAGCGCCTCAACTCCCGTGTCATGCGTCGCACCCTACTGACCGCGCAACCGCGCCCGGTCTCCCCGTCGTCCTCGGACACGACACCGTTCGAAAGGCAGGTTCACGGCATGAGCGTCATCAGCTGGATCGTCCTCGGGCTGCTCGCGGGGGCGATAGCCAAGATCCTGCTGCCCGGCCGGGACCCGGGCGGGCTGATCGGCACCACGCTCATCGGCATCGCGGGCGCCTTCACCGGCGGATGGCTGTCGGCCCGCTATCTGGACCGGCCGATAGCGAACGAGTTCTACGACGGCGCGACCTGGGCCGCGGCCGTCGGCGGATCGCTCGTCCTGCTGATCGTCTACCGGATCCTGTTCGGCCACTCCCGTTCGCGCTGACCGCCCTGTACGGCCCGTCGCCCGTGCCGGGGCCTGTGAGCGCCCGCCCGGCTACAGGCCCGTCTCCCGCAGGGTGATGTTCAGCCGCCCCGCGGCCGTCCCGGCCGCCGGATCGGCGGTGCCCGCGTAGACCTTCGGCACACCGTGGTACGCGAAACGGGAAGGACCGCCGAAGACGAACAGGTCTCCGGACATCAGCTCCACATCCGTGTAGGGCCGCCCCCGGTTCTCGGTGTTCCCGAAGCGGAACAGGCAGGTGTCGCCGATGCTCAGCGACACCACGGGAGCGCCGGAGCGCTCCTCCTTGTCCTGGTGCATGCCCATCCGCGCCGCGCCGTCGTAGAAGTTGATCAGCGCCGTGTCCGGGGTGTACGCGAAGGGATCGCCGTACGTCCGGTCGTCCCCGTACGCCTCGG
Organism: Streptomyces sp. NPDC049597; assembly: GCF_040675505.1. Classification (NCBI taxonomy): domain Bacteria; kingdom Bacillati; phylum Actinomycetota; class Actinomycetes; order Kitasatosporales; family Streptomycetaceae; genus Streptomyces; species Streptomyces sp. NPDC049597. Next base: position 182,879 of record NZ_JBFAOY010000004.1, on the reverse strand, counting down.
CCAGCGCCTCACGGCCCAGGTCGACCAGCCACCGCGGGAACGCGGCGACCCGTTCGCCGTTCACGTCGTCCGCGGTGCGGGAGTAGCGGTACGGCTGCCAGTGCCAGCCCACGCACACCGTCCGCACCGACATCACGCCTCCGCCCGGCAGCGCGGTGTGCCGCAGCGGCACCGGGCCGCGGGCCCAGGACCGGCATGCCTCGACGAGTTCCCGCTGCCGGTCGGGCGGCAGCCAGCCGGGCACATGGACCGCGCCGGGGGCGATGACGGCCCGCTCCCTCGGGAAGAGCGTGTCGTTCACGGCGCGAGCGCGCCCTCGAGCCCGAGGAGCCGTCGCTTGGACTCGAGCCCGCCGGCGTACCCCCGCAGCGCGCCGTCGGCGCCGATCACGCGATGGCACGGCCGGACGACGAGCAGCGGATTGCGCCCGATCGCCGTCCCGACGGCGCGCACGCCGACCGCCGAGGTGCCGACCCGTTCGGCGATCTCCTTGTAGGTCGTGGTCCGTCCGTACGGGACGTCCTCCAGCGCGCGCCACACCCGTCGCTGGAAGGCAGTACCGCCGTCGGTGTACTCGATCTCGAAGCGGGTCAGCCGGCCCGCGAAGTACGCCGACAGCTGGCCGCCGATCTCCTCGAAGGCCGCCGGGTCGCGGCGCCAGCCGTCCTGGACGACGGCGCCGCCCTTCTGCCCGGGCAGCGAGAGCGACGCGAGCGCCGTGCCGCCCTTCGCGGGGACCTCGCCGACCAGCAGCAGTTCGCCCAGCGGGCTGTCGACGACGTCGTACAGGGTGGTCATGACGCGCGTCCCTCCTTGCGGGATCTCGGTGCGGGGGGCTTCGGCGGACGCCCCGCGGGGCTCCACGCCCCCTCGTCCACGAGTCTGCGCCCCGGACGCACCCGGCGCTGGCGGAAATCGGACATGGCCCCTGCGAGGCAGCACGCGCCCCGCGCGCCCCCCGACGGGGCGGGGGCGGAACGGCCCGCGCCGCTCCGCCCCCGTACGCCCCGGGTGGGCGTCCTACCTCACCGGTAGTTCACGAACTGCAGCGCGAAGTCGAAGTCCTGTCCCTTGAGCAGCGCCTGCACGGCCTGGAGGTCGTCCCGGCTCTTGGAGCTGACGCGCAGTTCGTCGCCCTGGACCTGCGCCTTGACGCCCTTCGGGCCCTCGTCACGGATGATCTTCGCCACCTTCTTGGCGTTCTCCTGGGAGATGCCCTCCTGGATGGAGGCGAAGATCTTGTACTCCTTGCCGGAGAGCTGCGGCTCACCCGCCTCCAGCGCCTTGAGCGAGATCCCCCGCTTGACCAGCTTCGTCTGGAAGACGTCCAGGATCGCGTTGACGCGGTCCTCGGAGTTCGCCTGCATCAGGATCTTCTCGCCGGACCAGGCGATCGAGGCGCCGACGTTCTTGAAGTCGTAGCGCTGCGAGATCTCCTTGGCGGCCTGGTTGAGGGCGTTGTCGACCTCCTGCCGCTCGACCTTCGAGACGATGTCGAAACTGGAGTCGGCCATGTCCTGTGGCTCCTTGAATCGGGTGCGTGGAGCGTGTCCGGACCGCCCGGACCGCTCCGCCAAGCCTAGCCACCCGCACCCGCCCCGAGCGCTGATCAATCCGGTGGCGGAGCACCCCTGTGCATCAGGTATCGTTTACGTCGTTGCCACGGAGCACCGCCCCACAGCGGAGTGTCCGGGCGACGTCCCATGGCGGTGTGCCCGAGTGGCCAATGGGAGCGGACTGTAAATCCGTCGGCTTAGCCTACCCAGGTTCGAATCCTGGCGCCGCCACGCGATAGAGACGGCCCCTGATCTGCGGAAACGCGATCAGGGGCCGTTCTGTGTAGGTGTGACCGCGGTGGCCGACTGTCTCACTCCGTCTCGTTGTCACACACTCTCAACCAGCTGTTGTGGACGAGACGTGGACGGGATTCTGCGCGTCTTGCGAGGCCGGCGGGGCCTTGTGGCCGGCTCGCACCTCAGCCAGCATCCTGCGCATGATCGGACGCACCGGACCCTTGGCAGACGTTCCTCTCGCTGCCTTGTTCCCCCACGCTGGCGTTACCAAGCCAGAGAGGATTCGCGAGGTCGGCCGCTCTCTGCAGGGCTACCAGGACAAACGGTGTGGACCTGCCTGGTCCTGGTTCCCTCAGCATGCTCGCTTTCCATCGGACCGACGGCAGCGGATTCTCCGCGAGGAGCTCGGCGTCACAGTCGGTTCGCTCCCCTCCCGGCAATGACAGCGCCTGCCGTGGCCTTGCCGTCGAGCCGCCGAGCGCATGCGTCCAGAACCCTGCGGACGAGTAGCCGATCTGAGAGGGCCGAGGAAGGGACGGATTTCGGTTCGACCGGAACGCGGGCGGCCTTCGCGTCGTCCAGCCCGCTCGCCCAGTTGAACGGATCACCCGTTCGCGAGGCAGTGATGAGCTGCATGCGACGGCCTATCGGAGAGGCCGGAAGTCAGCAAGGACTCGAGCCCGGACGTGTCCCCAACTGCCACCGGAGTTGGAACGAGGAGCAAGATCCACATGCGCTCTTGTCGATGTGCTGTGACTCTGACGCCATGCGAGATCTGCCACACATTGTGATTCACGCTCCGGACGAACGTGGCCTCCGTACGGTTACCGTCCAGGGAAAAACGATCGGCAAAGCACTGTCAGTTCGAGACCTGCGCAGGATTATGCGCCGTGCAGGTCTTCCTGCGGATATAAATCTCGACGATCGAGGGCGGGTTCATTGGGTGGGGGGAAAGGATTTGTGGCCGGATCGGCCTTGGAGAAGGCGCGCTAAAGCCTGCTTTATGGGGCTGGGTCTTCTTGTGTCAGCTACCTTTCTGTTCATAGTTGGGTCAAAGGATGCCTTTCGTGCTCTGACGTGGGGTGGGCGCCTCGTTGGAGTGGCCTTCATGGTCGCGTCACTGGTAGAGGCGATAGGGATGCTGGGGCTCATTGACTATTGGAGGAAGAGATCCCTTAGATACTCTGGGGAGTTCGTCCTCCTCGGCGTCCTTGCCGTGTTGATGACAAACCTCGTCTGCTTGGTGATGCAGATAGAGGGTGGCGACTACACCCCCTGGCTGTGGCTATGGATCGGCCTTCTCACCTGGGCGGCTTGGGCGCTCTGGGTCCTGAACGGGCAGAATGTTTGGCAACGAATTCCTCATCCGCAGCGATTTGCGGTCGGAGTTGCTGTATCAACAGTGATCGGTGCGGCAGGTATGACATACTCGCAAATGTATGTTCCATACTCGACGCCAGCCATCATCGACTTCTCCTCTTCGTTCGGCAGACCGGTTCTGGATTCCGGAAAAAAGGTCCTGCATGTGCCTGCCCATATAGTGTTGAAAAATAGCGGCTCTGTCCGTATTTACGTAGTCGGGACCCTGTGGAAGGTCAGAGGCCTTCCGGGCGATTACTTGAAGGCGGGTACTGGCCTCAACGAGTGGAAGGATGACATGCTGGCCGGTCGCCCCATCCTGCGGCATGACGATCTCGGCCCTTCTCGATTGCTCGGGGCTGGAGAAATCGTCTGGGGAGGTTCCTGGCTCGATCCGGGTGACGACTTCTCCACGGACGTCACGGTCAAGGTGCCGATGGATTCCGGAATGGGTAGAGTGGAAATACAGTCGCTCTTGTCCTACATACGGGCGGACAGGTGCAAGCTCGGCAATGACTATAAAGACTCCTTTAAATTTTCATGGGATACGAAGTCCAACGACAAGCGGCATACATGGGATGCGCCCAAGTGGGTTGCCGATTCGGGCGATGAATTTTTTCGCTACGCATCAAGGATCTACCGAAGCAGTAAGATCCTGGAAATGACCCGCTCATCTGACTATGCGAGTGCCTGGTGGGTGGCACCCAAATGGCATGAGGGAGTTGGCTGGGCCGAAGGTGATACGGACCCCTATATGAAAGTCAGCATCTCCAGGGATCCCCAGGCCGAGCAGCAGCTGACTGATTCGGAGCAAGAGCCGTACGGCATGAAGACCCTTGAGTTGTGGAGAGGGCAGACAGTGGACCAGCTACTGCAAGCGGGGCGCAAGTGATCACCCCCCTTCCGGCGTCGGGCAGTCTGCGGACTTGCCCGGCAAAGTACCGCATCGGAATCTCGATCTCGGAGGCTTGCGCCGGACTCTGAGAACTACCGCCGCGAAGCGGCCCGCCCCGCTGCCGGGCGCTGCAGAAGGGCCGGCCTTCCCCGGATGTGCCGCGCGGGATGTGGCGCGACGGCCCACGTGCCCGCGAGGCCCCGCTCAGCCGCCCACGTAGTCCGCGAGGTGTTCGCCGGTGAGGGTGGAGCGGGCGGCGACCAGGTCGGCGGGGGTGCCCTCGAAGACGATCCGGCCGCCGTCGTGGCCCGCGCCGGGGCCGAGGTCGATGATCCAGTCGGCGTGCGCCATGACCGCCGGGTGGTGTTCGACGACGATCACCGACTTCCCTGAGTCGACGAGCCGGTCGAGCAGGGCGAGCAACTGCTCGACGTCGGCGAGGTGCAGGCCGGTGGTCGGCTCGTCGAGGACGTAGACGCCGCCCTTCTCCGCCATGTGCGTCGCCAGCTTGAGCCGCTGCCGCTCGCCGCCGGACAGCGTGGTGAGCGGCTGGCCGAGGCTGAGGTAACCGAGCCCGACGTCGGCGAGCCGGTCGAGGATGCGGTGCGCGGCCGGCGTGTGCGCCTCGCCGGAGCCGAAGAACTCCTCGGCCTCGCTCACCGACATCGCGAGCACCTCGCTGATGTCCTTGCCGCCGAAGGTGTACTCGAGCACCTCGGCCTGGAACCTCTTGCCCTCGCACTCCTCGCAGGGCGTGGCGACACCGGCCATCATCGCCAGGTCGGTGTAGATGACGCCGGCGCCGTTGCACGTGGGGCAGGCGCCCTCTGAATTGGCGCTGAACAGCGCCGGCTTCACGCCGTTGGCCTTCGCGAACGCCTTGCGGATCGGGTCGAGCAGCCCGGTGTAGGTGGCCGGGTTGCTCCGCCTGGAGCCGCGGATCGGACCCTGGTCGACGGACACCACACCCGCGCCCACCGGGACCGACCCGTGCACGAGCGAACTCTTGCCGGAGCCGGCGACGCCGGTCACGACGGTCAGCACGCCGAGCGGGATGTCGACGTCGACATCGCGCAGGTTGTGCGCCGTCGCGCCACGGATCTCCAGCGCCCCGGTGGGCTCGCGCACCGTCTTCTTGAGGGCGGCCCGGTCGTCGAGGTGGCGGCCGGTGACCGTGTCGCTGGCCCGCAGCCCTTCCACGGTCCCCTCGAAGCAGACGGTGCCGCCCGCCGTACCGGCGCCGGGGCCGAGGTCGACGACGTGATCGGCGATCGCGATCGTCTGCGGCTTGTGCTCCACGACGAGCACCGTGTTGCCCTTGTCCCGCAGCCGCAGCAGCAGGTCGTTCATCCGGCTGATGTCATGGGGATGCAGGCCCGTGGTCGGCTCGTCGAAGACATAGGTGACGTCCGTGAGCGAGGAACCGAGATGACGGATCATCTTGACGCGCTGCGCCTCGCCACCCGACAGCGTGCCCGCCGGCCGGTCCAGCGCGAGGTAGCCGAGGCCGATCTCCACGAACGAGTCGAGGGTCTGCTGCAGCGCCGTGAGCAGCGGCGCCACCGACGGCTCGTCGAGGCCGCGGACCCATGCGGCCAGGTCCCTGATCTCCATCGCGCAGGCGTCGGCGATGCTGATCTTCCCGATCTTCGACGACCGGGCGCCTTCGTTGAGCCGGGTGCCGTCGCACTCGGGGCAGGTGGTGAAGGTGACCGCCCGCTCCACGAACGCCCGGATGTGCGGCTGCATCGCCTCCTTGTCCTTGGACAGGAACGACTTCTGGATCTTGGGGATCAGCCCCTCGTAGGTGAGGGTCACCCCCTCGACCTTCACCTTGACCGGCTCCCGGTGAAGGAAGTCCTGCATCTCCTTCTCGGTGAACTCGCGGATCGGCTTGTCCGGGTCGAGGAAACCCGACTCGGCATAGACCCGCACGGTCCAGAAGCTGTCCGACTTCCAGCCGGGAATGGTGAACGCGCCCTCGGAGATGGACTTGGAGTCGTCGTAGAGCTGGCTCAGGTCGATGTCGGACACCGTGCCCCGGCCCTCGCAGCGGGTGCACATGCCGCCCGTGCGGGAGTAGGTCGCCTTCACCGCCTTCTTGGCGCCGCGCTCGACGGTGATCGCACCGCTCGCCCGGACCGAGGCGGTGTTGAAGGAGTACGCGCTGGGCGGGCCGATGTGCGGCGTGCCGAGCCGGCTGAAGAGGATGCGCAGCATCGCGTTGGCGTCGGTGGCGGTGCCGACCGTGGAGCGGGGATCGCCGCCCATCCGCTGCTGGTCGACGCTGATCGCCGTGGTCAGCCCGTCGAGGACGTCGACCTCGGGCCGCGCCACCGTCGGCATGAAGCCCTGGACGAAGGCGCTGTAGGTCTCGTTGATCAGCCGCTGCGACTCCGCGGCGATCGTGTCGAACACCAGCGAGCTCTTGCCCGAGCCGGAGACCCCGGTGAACACCGTCAGCCGGCGCTTGGGGATCTCGATGCTGACGTCCTTGAGGTTGTTCTCGCGCGCACCGTGCACGCGGATCAGATCGTGGCTGTCGGCAACGGGCAGCGCAGTCGGCTGCGTGTCCGTCGTGGCCCGGCTCATCCTGTCTCCATCTGTGGGGTGGGGCCGCACCGGCGGCCGTCGTCGGCGTCGCGCTCGGCGTGGCAACGAGGAGTCCACGCCGCTTCGGCCCGCGGCGGCTCCGGGCTCGGGGTTCCGGCCCGCGGCCACACGGCCTGCCGCGGCGAGGCGTCGGACCAACCAGCGGCTGTCACGCGCCACTTCGCGGCGGACATCTCGTTCACCTCGCGCCGAGACTCGGGCGGGCGGGGGTCGTCGGCAGAGTAACGCCGGTTCGCGGGACCGGAGATCGGTTTCGTCAGACCCGAGTTCAGGACGTGCGGGGCTGGGTGAAGCGCAGCATGTTGCCGGAGGGATCGCGGAAGGCGCAGTCGCGGACGCCGTACGGCTGGTCGACCGGCTCCTGCAGCACCTCACCGCCCGCGGCGCGGATGCGCTCGAAGGTGGCGTCGCAGTCGTCGGTCCGGAAGATGACACCGCGCAGCAGGCCCTTCGCCAGCAGTTCCGCCATGGCCTGCTTGTCGGCGGGTGAGGCGTTCGGATCGGCGAGGGGCGGTTCGAGGACGATGTCCACATCGGGCTGCGACGGCGAACCGACGGTGACCCAGCGCATGCCCTCGAACCCGACGTCGTTGCGCACCTCCATGCCGAGGACGTCCCGGTAGAAGGCGAGCGCCTTGTCATGGTCGTCGACGGCGATGAAGCACTGCGAAAGCGTGATGTCCATGCGCTTCACGCTACGGGCGGGGGGCGGCTTTCGCTTCTCCGTTCCTGACCGGTCGCGTGTGGATCTTCGCGATGCAGGCCGGGACGGCCGCCCCGTCGTCATGGCTGCGGGCCCGGTACGCGCTCGGGCTCTCGCCGACCAGCTCGGTGAAGCGCGAGCTGAACGATCCCAGCGAGGTGCAGCCGACCGCGAAGCAGACCTCCGTCACCGACAGGTCACCTCGCCGCAGCAGGGCCTTGGCGCGCTCGATCCTGCGCGTCATCAGGTAGCTGTACGGCGTCTCCCCGAAGGCGGCGCGGAAGCTGCGGGAGAAATGGCCCGGCGACATCAGGGCGACGCGCGCCAGTGCCGGAACGTCGAGCGGCTGCGCGTAGTCGCGGTCCATCGCGTCACGGGCCCGGCGCAGCCGGACGAGGTCTTCCAGCGTCACGCGACCACCATCCCACAGCGTCCTCTCCACCGTGTCCGCCTTGTGCCGGCCGGAGCAGCGGACGCCTGGCGGTTCGAGAGCGCCGAGCGCTGGAGGAGACCCCGCCGACCGCCCTGCCCGCGTACGTCCGCGGCCACGCCTCCGCATCAGCACGGGACCGCATCGACGCCCGGGGCACGAGAATCGACGCCGGGCACGGGACCGCATCGACGCCCGGGGCACGAGAATCGACGCCGGGCACGAGACCGCATCGATGCCCGGGCACGAGACCGGCCGCCCGGAGCGCCGGCCCGCCGCTGAAGAGCGCGATGGGCCGCGTGCGGGGAGTGCCCGAGCCCTTGCGTCAGTCCGCCAGGCGGAGGGCCAGTTCGATCTCCCACCGCGACGGGTCCGGCTCCACCCGCGGATCCGTCAGGTACGACTCCAGGCGGCAGGCCCAGTGCTCCACGCCGTCGACCTCGGTCATGTCCCAGGCCAGACCCTCCCGCGCCGCCCACCCGCGCAGCGCCGTCACGACGTCGAGGAGCTGGTCGGGGTGGCCGTGGTGGTGGACCGTCGCGTAGCGGCCCGCGGGCAGCAGGGCCATGCCGATGTCGCCCTCCGGCTCCGGCATCGACGTGACCGGCATGCCCGCCTCGACCACCGACTCCGCGTCCGTGGCGACGGTGTTGAAGCGGAAGAACGGCGGGCCCGCGAAGATCGCTCCGCGGGCGTCCAGCCAGCCGATCAGTTCGGGCAGGCGGTCGGCGATCACGGCGAAGTCGTTCATCCGTACGGAACCGCGGATGTAGGCGTAGAGCTGCTCCGCGCGTTCGACGATCGCGGGGCTGATCTCGGGTGTCTGCTTGCTCATGACCTCAAGGACCTTGCGGGCGAGGGGAATTCATCGGCCGGGCGGTGGAGCGGCGATGCGTTCGGTTCTCTGCGACGTTCAGTTCCCGGCGATGTCCTTCACGGCCACCGTCACCGGGACCGAGCCGGAGACGAGCTCCAGGGTCAGCCCCGCCGTCGCCGGTGTCTCCACCATCTCGGCGAGCACCGCCGCCACGTCGTCGCGCGGCACCGAGCCGCGACCCGTGGTCGCCTCCAGCCGCACCAGGCCCTTGCCGGCGTCGTTGGTGAGCGTGCCGGGCCGCAGGATCGTCCAGTCGAGGCCGGACTTGGCGCGTACGTGGTCGTCCGCCTCGCCCTTGGCCCGCAGGTAGACGTCGAACACGTCGTCGCCCTCGTGCCGGGCGTCCGCGCCCATGGTCGAGACGGCGATGTACCGCCGTACGCCCACCCGTTCCGCCGCGTCGGCGAAGAGCACCGCCGCGCCGCGGTCCACCGTCTCCTTGCGCGGGGCGCCGCTGCCCGGGCCCGCGCCGGCCGCGAAGACGGCCACGTCCGCGCCCTGCAGCACCGCGGCGACCTCCTCGACGGACGCCGACTCCAGATCCATCAGCACCGGTTCGGCTCCGGCCTCGCGCAGGTCGTCGCCCTGCGCCCGGTTGCGGATGATGCCCGCGACCTCGTGTCCGCCCGCCGAGAGCAGCCGCTCCAGTCGGCGCGCGATCTGACCGTGTCCACCAGCGATGACAATGCGCATGTCTACGACCGTACGTCCGAAACGGGGCGGGCGCTCAGGGACAGCCGTCCGGCCGCCCCTGGCGCGGCAGTTCGAGCGCGACGGCCGCCGCCGAGTCGCAGTACTCGCGCACGGCGCTGGTGCGTGCCACGACGCGCCCGCGGTGGATGACGATCCGGCTGTACGCGAGGGAGAGCACGCCCGAGATCCGTTCCCCGCGCACGGCGAGCAGCTCCGCGGGGAAACCGGCCTCGACCCGCACCTCGGGCAGGCCCATCACTTGGCGCGCGGTGCCGGCCACGCGGTCGTAGGCGTCCGACGGCCGCATCCCGGCCTGCGAGGCCAGCAGGTAGGCCGCCTCCAGCGGGTCCCCCCGGCCCACCGGATTGGCGACGACGTCGCGCAGGGCGCCACTGCCCGCGGCGACCGTCACACCGGCGGCCCGCAGCAGCCGCACGGGCGCGTTACCGCGCTGTTCGACGCCCGCGCACCCGCCCTGCGGCAGGGAGACCACCGTGACGCCGGCGGCGGCCAGCTGGTCGGCGGCGCGGGCGGCGACGTCCCGCGGCAGCCTCGCGAGCCCGGCGCAGGGACCGATCGTCACTCCCGGACGCAGGCCGCCGGCCATGGCGGCCAGCCGGGCGAGGCGGGCCGGGTCGTCGCCGTGGGTGTGCAGGTCGACCGGGCAGCCGTGCTCGGCGGCGAGCTCCAGGACCGTCTCCACGTAGCCGGTGGGATCGGGATCGGCGTCCGGGCAGCCGCCGACCACGCCGGCGCCCATCTTCATCGCGTCGCGCAGGAGCGCCACCCCTTCGGCACCCGCGGCTCCCGTCAGCAGCCGCGGCACGGCCACCGCGGTCAGGTCGGCGAGGTCGCGCAGCGACCGCCGGGCCTGGAGCACCGCCTCCAGGGCGCCGAGCCCCTGCACATCGCCGATGCGCACATGGGAACGCAGCGCGGTCGCCCCGTGGCCCAGTTGCAGCAGCGCGGCCTCGGTGGCGCGCCGCTGGATGTCGTCGGGTTCGTACGAGAGGGGGCCGGGCGTCTCCGCGCTGAGCGCCGTGTCCCCGTGGGTGTGCGGCTCGGCGGGGGCGGGCAGCAGCAGGAAGCCGGTCAGATCGAGCCGTGCGGCGTGCCGGGGCAGACTGCCGGCCGTGCCGACCGCCTCGATGCGGCCGCCGCCGAGCCGTACGTCGACGGTGCGGCCGTCCGTCAGCCGCGCGCCGCAGAGCAGCAGCGCTGTGGAGTCCGCGGTCGCGCCGTCGGGCGGCTGCGGCTGGCTGTCGGACATCGCGCTCCTGTGGGGGCGGTCGGGCTCGGGGCGTAGGACCGGTGGAAACCGGCAGTCCGGAAGGTCCGGAGGGCCGGAGGAACCGGAGAGGATCACGCAGCGTGAGTCGAGCCTAGGGCGGCTCGTCATGGGCTTCGAGGAAGAGCGCAATAGTCGTACCGGTGGGGTCGCACGTGGCGTACGGGGCGTCCGGGGCATCCGAGAAGAAAGCCGGGCAACGGGGCCATGGCGGTGGGGTGACGCGTGGGGCTCCAGGTGGCGCCCGGGGCGGGAGCGCGGGCCGTCGACAGCCGCCCGGCACAGGCCGGACAGAGGGCCGGGAAACGGATTTGGGCGATCGGCGCGCGACCGTGTAATGTCTTCATCGCTCGCCCCAATAGCTCAGTCGGCAGAGCGTCTCCATGGTAAGGAGAAGGTCTACGGTTCGATTCCGTATTGGGGCTCTGGTGCGGTAACCCTCACCTCCGGGTGAGGGGATCCGTATCAAAGCGGTGTAGCTCAGTCGGTAGAGCAAGCGGCTCATAATCGCTGTGTCACCGGTTCAAGTCCGGTCACCGCTACACACAGTAGCCGATTGTGGGGTCGGTCCTTCGATCGGCTACTCTTTTCTGCGTTCATCCGTCCATCCGTCCGTCAAGGAGCACTCACGTGGCTGCCACCGACGTCCGCCCGAAGATCACGCTGGCCTGCGTGGAGTGCAAGGAGCGGAACTACATCACCAAGAAGAACCGGCGCAACAACCCGGACCGTCTTGAGATGAAGAAGCACTGCCCGCGCTGCAACTCGCACACGGCGCACCGCGAAACGCGCTGAACCAGGCTCGTACACGAGGCCGCCCCCTTGGGGGCGGCCTCGTGTCGTTTCTCGCCGTCAGTCCGGGACGGGTCCCGCTTCGGGGCCGGTCCGCACACTCCGGGATCAGCCCCCGCTGGGGCATCAAGCAGGAGGGAGCCAGTCCATGGCGCTCGACCAGTCGTTCGTCGGGCGGACGTATCCGCCCACCCCGCCGTACGAGGTGGGCCGGGAGAAGATCCGTGAGTTCGCCGAGGCGGTCGGTGACGCGAATCCCGCGTACACCGACCGGGAGGCGGCCGCGGCGCTCGGTCACCCCGATGTGATCGCTCCGCCGACCTTCGTGTTCGCCATCACCTTCAAGGCGGCGGGCGAGGTCGTGCAGGACCCGCAGCTCGGGCTCGACTACAGCCGAGTGGTGCACGGCGACCAGAAGTTCGCCTACCGGCGCCCGGTGCGGGCGGGGGACCGGCTGACGGTCACCTCGACCATCGAGTCGATCAAGTCCCTCGCGGGCAACGACGTGCTCGACATCCGCGGCGAGGTGCACGACGAGGCGGGCGAGCACGTCGTGACCGCATGGACCAAGCTGGTGGCGCGTGCCGCCGAGGAGGCGTGATGGCAGCGAAGATCGCTTACGCGGACGTCGAGGTCGGCACCGAACTGCCGGCGCAGAGCTTTCCCGTGACGCGTGCCACGCTCGTCCAGTACGCGGGCGCCTCCGGCGACTTCAACCCGATCCACTGGAACGAGAAGTTCGCCGTCGAGGTCGGCCTCCCGGACGTGATCGCGCACGGCATGTTCACCATGGCCGAGGCGGCCCGTGTCGTGACGGACTGGCTGGGCGACCCGGGCGCGGTGGTCGAGTACGGCGTGCGCTTCACCAAGCCGGTCGTCGTTCCGAACGACGACAAGGGTGCGGTCATCGAGGTCAGCGGCAAGGTCGCCGCGCTCCTGGACGACAAGCGGGTGCGGGTGGACCTCACGGCCACGAGTGGCGGGCAGAAGGTGCTGGGCATGTCCCGCGCGGTGGTCCAGCTCGCCTGAGCGGTGCGTCATGTCGGGGGCGCCTCTCTTCCGGAGGCGCCCCTCACGCGTTCACCCGTGGGTTGACGAAATTAGTAATTGGTCACTAACTTAGTCGCATGGTCAGGATGAGTGCGGAGGAGCGGCGCGAGAGCGTCGTGCGTGCGGCGATCACCGAGTTCGCCCGCGCCGGATACCAGGGGACGTCGACCGAGGCCATCGCCAAGCGGGTCGGTGTCTCCCAGCCGTACCTGTTCCGTCTCTTCCCCAACAAGCAGGCCATCTTCCTCGCCGCCTCCGCGCGGTGTCTGGCCGACACGCGCAGGGTGTTCGACGAGGCCGCCGAGGGCCTCGCGGGGGAGGAGGCGCTCGGCGCCATGGCGACCGCCTACCAGCGCCTGATCGCCGACGACCCCGACAAGCTGCTGATGCAGATGCAGACGTACGTCGCGGTGGCGGCGGCCGAGGCCGCCGGTGACCACGCGTTCGGCGAGCAGGTGCGGGCGGGGTGGCTGGAGCTGTGGGACGCGGTCCATCTGCACCTCGGCGCGGACGTGAACGAGACGACCACGTTCCTGGCCTACGGGATGCTGATCAACGTCCTGGTGTCCATGGGTTTCCCGGCCGGCCACCGCATCTGGTCCGGCTTCTACCTCGCCGCACGACCGGCCGGGGAGTGATCCGGCGCGAGCGCGACCGGCGCTCTTCTCTGCCCGTGAAAGTTAGTCATCAATAACTAACCCCTGGGGGAGCAGTGAACCAGCAACAGCAGGCGCCTCGTGGCAGTGCCGCCTGGGCCCTCGTGATCACCAGCGTCGCCGGCTTCATGGCGGCCCTCGACAATCTCGTCGTCACCACCGCGCTTCCCTCCATACGCGAGGACCTCGGCGGCGCGCTCGAAGACCTGGAGTGGACGGTGAACGCGTACACGCTCACCTTCGCCGTCCTCCTGATGCTGGGAGCGGCCCTCGGAGACAGATTCGGACGGCGCAGACTCTTCGTCGTGGGCCTGACGATCTTCACCGGCGCCTCCGCCGCCGCCGCGCTCGCCTCGGGGATCGACGCCCTCGTCGCCGCCCGAGCGGTCCAGGGGGTGGGCGCCGCGATCATGATGCCGCTGACGCTGACGCTGCTCACCGCCGCCGTACCCGCCGCGCGCCGGGGCGCGGCGCTCGGGATCTTCGGCGCCGTCACCGGCCTCGCCGTCGCCAGCGGGCCGCTGATCGGCGGCAGTCTCACCGAGCACATGTCCTGGCAGTGGATCTTCTGGCTGAACGTGCCGATCGGCCTCGCCCTGCTGCCCCTCGCCCGCCTGCGCCTCGCCGAGTCGTACGCCCCCGACGCCCGTCTGGACGTCCCGGGCACGCTGCTCGTCAGCGGCGGTCTCTTCGGCGTCGTCTACGGTCTCGTCAACGGGAACGCGCACGGCTGGACCGGCACCCGCGTGCTGCTGGGTCTGATCGCGGGCACCGTGCTGCTGGTCTCCTTCGTGTGGCACGGTCACGTCGCCGCGAAGCCGATGCTGCCGATGCGGCTGTTCCGCAACCGCGCCTTCTTCGGGATCAACATCGCGAGCCTGCTCATGTTCCTCGGCATGTTCGGCTCGATCTTCCTGCTCAGCCAGTTCCTGCAGGGCGTCGCCGGCTACTCGCCCACCGAGGCCGGCCTGCGGATGCTGCCCTGGACCGGGATGCCGCTGCTTGTCGCACCAGTCGCCGGCTACCTCTCCGACCGGATCGGCGGCCGTCCTGTCGTCGCCGCCGGACTCGCGCTCCAGGCGGTCGGTCTCGGGCTGTTCGCCCTGGTCCTCGAACCAGGGGTGTCGTACGCGGCCCAGCTGCCCGCGCTGATCCTCGGCGGCGTCGGCATGGCCCTGTACTTCGCCCCCGCCGCCAGCGTCGTGATGTCCAGCGTCCGGCCCGCGGAACAGGGCGTCGCCTCCGGAGCGAACAACGCCCTGCGCGAGGTCGGGGGAGCTCTCGGTGTCGCCGTGCTCGGAGCGGTCTTCGCAGCTCAGGGAGGGTACGAATCGGCATGGGCGTTCACCGACGGCACCGTGCCCGCGCTGTGGATCGGGGCGGCCGTGGTGGCCGTCGCCGCCCTGGTGGCCCTGATGATCCCGGGCGGCAGGACCACGCCCGACGAGCCCGAGGACGACGGCCCGGTGCGGAGCGCCCCCGCCGCCGAGCCCGAGCGGATCGCCGTCTGACCGCGGTCCGCCCGTACCGCCCCGGTCCGCGGCCCCGCCCGAGCGGCGCGGCCGCGGACCGTACCCTTGTCCCCGTGCAGGAACTTCACGACGCTCCCCTCGCCCCCCTGACCACCTTCCGCCTCGGCGGCCCCGCGACGCGTCTCGTCGTGGCCACCACCGACGACGAGGTGATCGCCGCCGTCCGCGAGGCGGACGACGCCGGCACCCCGCTGCTGATCATCGGCGGCGGAAGCAACCTGGTCATCGGCGACAAGGGCTTCGACGGCACCGCCCTGCGCATCGCCACCCGCGGCTTCGCGCTCGACGGGACACGGCTGGAGCTCGCCGCGGGCGAGGTCTGGACCGACGCGGTGGCCCGCACGGTCGATGCCGGCCTGGCCGGCGTCGAGTGCCTGGCCGGCATCCCCGGCTCGGCGGGCGCCACCCCGATCCAGAACGTCGGCGCCTACGGCCAGGAGGTCTCCGGCACGATCACCGAGGTCGTCGCCTACGACCGCGCCAGGGGCGAGACCGTGACGCTGTCCAACGAGGAGTGCGCCTTCTCCTACCGGCACAGCCGTTTCAAGCAGCACCCCGAGCGCTACGTCGTGCTGCGCGTGCGGTTCGCGCTGGAGGACGCCGGCGGCCTGTCCGCCCCCGTGAAGTACGCGGAGACCGCCAAGGCCCTCGGCGTCGAGGTCGGCGACCGGGTCCCGGCCGCCGCAGCACGGGACACCGTGCTGCGGCTGCGCGCCGGCAAGGGCATGGTTCTGGACGCCGAGGACCACGACACCTGGTCGGCCGGGTCGTTCTTCACCAACCCGATCCTCACCGCGGCCGAGTACGAGACGTTCCTCGGCCGCGTGCGCGACCGGCTCGGCGACGGCGTCGCCCCGCCCGCCTACCCGGCGGGCGACGGCCACATCAAGACCTCCGCCGCCTGGCTGATCGACCGGGCGGGTTTCACCAAGGGCTACGGCTCCGGCCCGGCGCGGATCTCCACCAAGCACGCCCTCGCGCTCACCAACCGGGGCGAGGCCACCACCGAGGACCTGCTGGCGCTGGCCCGGGAGGTGGTGGCCGGGGTGCGGGACGCCTTCGGCGTGACCCTCGTCAACGAGCCGGTGACGGTCGGCGTCAGCCTCTGAGCACGTCGGTCCGCGACGCTCCGGCCGCAGCCCTCACGGGGTGACGCGCGGCCGGGGCCCTCAGTAGGCGACGCCGACGCCCTGTCCCACCGTCGCGCGGTCCCCTGTCATCGCGAGCATCGCATGGGCAACGTCCGCGCGGCCGATCGTCCGGGCGCTGGGCGGATTGCCGCCGACGACCGCGCGGTAGCGGCCGGTCAGCGGCCTGTCGAGCAGCCGGGGCGGCCGGACGGCCGTCCAGTCCGTGGCGCTGCGCGCGAGCTCGTCCTCCATGACCCGCAGGTCCGCGTAGATGTCCTTCAGGACCGAGCCGACCAGGGACATCAGGGCGCGGTCCAGCAGCGGCTCCCGCTCCGCAGGGGCGCCCAGCGGGGCCGCGCTGACCACCAGCAGCCGCCGGGTGTCCTCGGCCGCCATCGCCGCCAGTACCGACCGGGTCAGCCGGGCGGCGACGCCGACGTCGGCCTTCCTGCGGGCACCGAGCCCGGACAGGACCGCGTCCCGCCCGGAGACGGCCGGGCGCAGCGCCTCCGGGTCCCGGAGGTCGGCACGGAAGACGTCGAGGCCGTCACCGGTCACGGTGAAGCGGGCCGGATCGCGCACCACGGCGGTGACCTGGTGTCCCGCGGCGAGAGCCTGCCGGACGATCTCCCGGCCGATGCCACCGGTGGCGCCGAAAACTGTGAGCCTCATCGTGCACACCCTCCTCGGGCGGTGGGTAAGTATTCACTCACCACGAGAGTGAGTGTGCACTCACCCACCCGTCAAGCCCGGCAGGAGCACGCATGGAGCAGAAGCCGACCCGCGTCCGCATCGTCGACGCCGCGCGTGAGCTGATGCTCTCCCTCGGCCTGGCGCGCACGACCACCAAGGAGATCGCCAAGGCCGCGGGCTGCTCCGAAGCGGCGCTCTACAAGCACTTCTCCAGCAAGGAGGAGCTCTTCGTGACCGTGCTCAACGAACGGCTGCCGAAGCTCGGCGCCCTGCTGAGCACCCTGGCCGGCGACCCCGGCCGGGCGGGCGTCGAGGAGAACCTGACCGACATCGCACGTCAGGCGGCCCTCTTCTACGAGCAGACCTTCCCCATGGCCGCCTCGCTGTACGCGGAGCCCCAGCTCAAGCGCCGCCACGAGGACGCCATGCGCGAGATGCGCACCGGTCCGCACAAGCCGATCGAGGGCCTCGCCGCCTACCTGAGGGCCGAGCAGCAGGCGGGCCGCATCAGCTCCGACGCCGACCCCTACGCCGCCGCCTCACTGCTCCTCGGTGCCTGCGCCCAGCGCGCGTTCGCCTACGAGGCGACCCCCGACCGCAGGCCCCCGCAGCCGCTGGACGAGTTCGCCGCGGGCCTCGCCCGCACCCTGCTGCGCGGGATCTCCGTTGCGGACGGCCCTCACTGAGCGCCACGCTGGGCCGATGACCGTCACCGGCCACAGGCCCGCATGCGCCTGAGAGCACGCGAGTTCCGACCGCGCACGGGCCCGTACACGTACCGGATCGTCCAGCCACGGCAGCCGCTGCGCCACATCACCCTCAACGATCCGCTCCCGGACTGCGGCTACCTCCTCGGCGACCACGACGGCCTGGCCCGGCTGGCCGCCTTCTTCTCCTTCGCCGCCTTCTCCCAGCACACGATCGTGCACCTGCCGCTGCGGCGGAGCGTGCCCCGGACGTTCGCTCCGGGGGAGCCCGTCGACCTCGTACTGGCCCACCACTCGCTCGGTCTGCGGGTCTCCGCCTGGCCGGAGCTGCGCCGCAGGACGGGGACCGGCACTCCGCTCACCGTCCGCACCGACGAGAGGCGCACCGCCGCCCACGCGGCCGTCTGGCGTGAGCACAGCGAGCACGGGGACGCCCGCGACTGGCTGCGCCCGGCCGTCCACGCGGGCACCCTGTTCCTCCTCAGCAGCCGCGACGTGTTCGCGGACGCCTCCACGGTCCTCTCGTACGCGGCGGGCTTCGGGCCCCGCGAGAAGCAGGCCGGCAAGGGGTACGACGTCCTGATGGGCTCGCTCACCCACCACCTCGAACCGGAGCGCGGCTGGTGTCGTACCGAGATCGGCGTCGGTTTCCAGGCGTACCCGCCCCACCGCCACTTCAGGCCCCCGGGCCGCCCAGCCAGTCGTCGACGCCGGCCAGCAGCTTCTCCTTGACCTCCGCCGGTGCCGCCGAGCCGCGCACCGACTGGCGGGCGAGTTCCGCGAGCTCCTGGTCCGTGAAGCCGTGGTGGCGGCGGGCCAGCTCGTACTGCGCCGCCAGCCGGGAGCCGAACAGCAGGGGGTCGTCCGCGCCCAGCGCCATCGGGACCCCGGCCTCGTACAGCGTCCGCAGCGGCACGTCCTCAGGCTTCTCGTACACGCCCAGCGCCACGTTCGACGCCGGGCACACCTCGCAGGTGACCTGGCGCTCGGCCAGCTTGCGCAGCAGCCGCGGGTCCTCCGCGGCACGCACGCCGTGACCGATGCGGGCCGCGTGCAGGTCGTCGAGGCAGTCGCGCACGGAGGCCGGGCCCGTCAGCTCGCCGCCGTGCGGGGCCGCCAGCAGGCCGCCCTCGCGGGCGATGGCGAAGGCCCGGTCGAAGTCGCGGGCCAGGCCCCGGCGCTCGTCGTTCGAGAGGCCGAAGCCGACGATGCCCCGGTCCGCGTAGCGCACGGCGAGCCGCGCGAGGGTCCGGGCGTCCAGCGGGTGCTTCATCCGGTTCGCCGCGACCAGGACCCGCATGCCCAGACCGGTCTCGCGCGACGCGGTGTCCACCGCGTCGAGGATGATCTCCAGGGCCGGGATCAGCCCGCCCAGCCGGGGCGCGTACGAGGTCGGGTCGACCTGGATCTCCAGCCAGCCCGAGCCGTCCCTGATGTCCTCCTCGGCCGCCTCGCGCACCAGGCGCTGGATGTCCTCCGGTTCGCGCAGGCACGAGCGGGCCATGTCGTACAGCCGCTGGAAGCGGAACCAGCCCCGCTCGTCGGTGGCCCGCAGCTTGGGCGGCTCGCCGCCGGTCAGCGCGTCGGGCAGGTGCACGCCGTACTTGTCGGCGAGTTCGAGAAGGGTGGCGGGCCGCATCGACCCGGTGAAGTGCAGGTGCAGATGGGCCTTGGGCAGCAGGCTGACGTCTCGTACGTGCTCCATTCGGGGATCCTGCCGCACGGAAGACGTCCTGGGCAGCCCTTTTCCCCGATCGGGTTCTTGCTCGAACGCAGAAACGGGCTCCCGGCCGGAGCCGGGAGCCCGTGCGCGACGGCGAACGCGTCAGTCGCGGGCCTCGGCCAGCAGCTTCTGGATCCGGGACACGCCCTCGACCAGGTCCTCGTCGCCCAGCGCGTACGAAAGACGCAGGTAGCCGGGGGTGCCGAAGGCCTCACCGGGGACGACGGCGACCTCGACCTCGTCGAGGATCAGGGCGGCGAGCTCGACCGAGGACTGCGGACGACGACCCCGGATCTCCTTGCCCAGCAGACCCTTGACCGACGGGTACGCGTAGAACGCGCCCTCGGGGGTCGGGCAGACCACGCCGTCGATCTCGTTGAGCATGCGCACGATGGTCTGGCGGCGGCGGTCGAAGGCCTTGCGCATCTCCGCGACGGCGTCCAGATCACCGGAGACGGCGGCGAGGGCGGCCACCTGGGCCACGTTGGAGACGTTGGAGGTGGCGTGCGACTGCAGGTTGGTCGCCGCCTTGACGACGTCCTTCGGGCCGACGATCCACCCGACGCGCCAGCCGGTCATGGCGTACGTCTTGGCCACGCCGTTGACGACGATGCACTTCTCGCGCAGCGCCGGCACGAGCTGGGGCAGTGAGGTGAAGGTCGCGTCCCCGTAGACCAGGTGCTCGTAGATCTCGTCGGTCAGCACCCACAGGCCGTGCTCCGCGGCCCACTCGCCGATCGCGCGGGCGTCGGCCTCGCTGTAGACGGCACCGGTGGGGTTGGACGGCGAGACGAAGAGGACGACCTTGGTCTTCTCCGTGCGCGCGGCCTCCAGCTGCTCGACCGAGACGCGGTAGCCGGTGGTCTCGTCGGCGACGACCTCGACCGGGACACCGCCCGCGAGACGGATCGACTCGGGGTACGTGGTCCAGTACGGAGCCGGGACGATGACCTCGTCGCCCGGGTCGAGGATCGCGGCGAACGCCTCGTAGATGGCCTGCTTGCCGCCGTTGGTCACCAGGATCTGGGCGGGGTCGACCTCGTAACCGGAGTCGCGCAGCGTCTTCTCGGCGATGGCCTTCTTCAGCTCGGGCAGACCGCCGGCCGGCGTGTAGCGGTGGTACTTCGGGTTGCGGCAGGCCTCGACTGCGGCCTCGACGACGTAGTCGGGCGTCGGGAAGTCGGGCTCACCCGCGCCGAAGCCGATCACCGGACGCCCGGCGGCCTTGAGGGCCTTGGCCTTGGCGTCGACGGCGAGGGTCGCGGACTCGGAGATCGCGCCGATGCGGGCGGAGACCCGGCGCTCGGTGGGAGGGGTTGCAGCGCTCATGCCGCCCATGCTCGCAGACGGCGAACGGAGCCGGCACACAGGTTTCGAAGAGCGGACAACAGTGGTCAGAAGCGGACCCGAGGACATCGTGTTCGACGCCGGGCCTGGGAACACGTACACTCACTGGTCGTTGGCCCCCATCAGCCACATCCACACCGGGCACTTAGTGCATCCGGCCGGATGCGGTAGGTTGGGGGAACCACAAAGGGTCGTAGCTCAATTGGTAGAGCACTGGTCTCCAAAACCAGCGGTTGGGGGTTCAAGTCCCTCCGGCCCTGCTACACACACCTTCGCCAGGCTGTGTGCGCATGTACGTACATCTATGCACCGCCGTGCGGCTCCACCGGGCGCGGCACGGCCACGACCCGGAATCAGGTGAGAGATCGTGACGGACGCCGTGGGCTCCATCGACATGCCTGATGCCGAGGACGAGTCGCCGGAGTCGAAGAAGAAGTCCCGCAAGGGCGGAAAGCGCGGCAAGAAGGGCCCGCTGGGCCGTCTCGGGCTTTTCTATCGCCAGATCATCGCTGAGCTGCGCAAGGTCGTCTGGCCCACGCGCAACCAGCTGACGACCTACACCACCGTGGTGATCGTCTTCGTCGTCATCATGATCGGCCTCGTGACCGTGATTGACTTGGGCTTCCAGGAAGCAGTCAAGTACGTCTTCGGCTGATCCAGCGGAGGGCGCCGGGCTCGGCGCCCCTTTCGCATTGTTCCACCCCATCTGTATCCAGGAAGAAGCAGCCACCGTGTCTGACCCGAACCTGAACGACTCCGCCACGTCCGGCGAGAGCTTCGAGTCCGTCGAGGACGAGCTCGACATCGTCGAGGCGGCAGACGGTGCGGACCCGGACCAGGCCGAAGCTGCCGACGACGCCGCCGGCGAGCCGGCCGAGGATGCCGCGCTGCACGTGGAGGACGAGACCGACGCCGAGGCTGCGGACGAGGTCGCGACCGAGGGCGCCGAGTCCGCCGAGGAGGCCGAGGCCGAGCCGGAGGCTCCCGTCGACCCCATCGCCGCTCTGCGTGACGAGCTGCGCGGTCTGCCCGGCGAGTGGTACGTGATCCACACCTACGCGGGCTACGAGAAGCGCGTGAAGGCCAACCTGGAGCAGCGTGCCGTCTCGCTGAACGTCGAGGACTTCATCTACCAGGCCGAGGTCCCCGAGGAAGAGATCGTCCAGATCAAGAACGGCGAGCGCAAGAACGTCCGGCAGAACAAGCTGCCCGGCTACGTGCTCGTCCGCATGGACCTGACGAACGAGTCCTGGGGCGTCGTGCGCAACACCCCGGGTGTCACCGGCTTCGTGGGCAACGCCTACGACCCGTACCCGCTGACCCTGGACGAGATCGTCAAGATGCTCGCCCCGGAGGCCGAGGAGAAGGCCGCCCGCGAGGCCGCCGAGGCCGAGGGCAAGCCGGCTCCCGCCCGCAAGGTCGAGGTCCAGGTGCTGGACTTCGAGGTCGGCGACTCGGTCACCGTCACCGACGGCCCGTTCGCGACGCTGCAGGCGACGATCAACGAGATCAACGCCGACTCGAAGAAGGTCAAGGGCCTCGTCGAGATCTTCGGCCGCGAGACCCCGGTCGAGCTGAGCTTCGACCAGATCCAGAAGAACTGACGCTTTTCTGGACGCAGCGCTTCCGAACAGGTCAGACCGCCTCTCGCAGGTTGTCTGACCTGCTCGGTTTTTGGCCGCGCATGGATACCCGTTATCGTTGTGCGGTATGCCTCCATCCGGATGATCGGCTGGAGCGCTGAAAACTCTCACTAGGACCCGGAGAGAGCAATGCCTCCCAAGAAGAAGAAGGTCACGGGGCTTATCAAGCTCCAGATCCAGGCCGGTGCGGCCAACCCGGCTCCGCCGGTCGGCCCCGCCCTGGGTCAGCACGGCGTCAACATCATGGAGTTCTGCAAGGCCTACAACGCCGCGACCGAGTCGCAGCGTGGCATGGTCGTGCCGGTGGAGATCACGGTCTACGAGGACCGTTCCTTCACCTTCGTCACCAAGACTCCGCCGGCCGCCAAGCTGATCCTCAAGGCCGCGGGTGTGGACAAGGGCTCCGGCGAGCCGCACAAGACCAAGGTCGCCAAGCTCACGCGCGACCAGGTCCGTGACATCGCCAGCACCAAGATGCCCGACCTGAACGCCAACGACCTGGACGCCGCCGAGAAGATCATCGCCGGCACCGCCCGTTCCATGGGCATCACGGTCGAGGGCTGACAGTCCCCGTCTGACCTCTGTGGCAGGGCCAAGCGCTGGCCCGCACCACAACTCCACGCTCAACACATCAGGAGCAGAAGTGAAGCGCAGCAAGACTCTCCGCGCTGCGGACGCCAAGGTCGACCGGGAGCGCAACTACGCCCCGCTCGAGGCCGTCCGTCTCGCCAAGGACACCGCCGCCACCAAGTTCGACGGCACTGTCGAGGTCGCCTTCCGTCTGGGCGTTGACCCGCGCAAGGCCGACCAGATGGTCCGTGGCACCGTGAACCTTCCGCACGGCACCGGTAAGACCGCCCGGGTCCTGGTCTTCGCGACCGGTGACCGTGCCGAGGCCGCGCGTGCCGCGGGCGCCGACATCGTCGGCTCCGACGAGCTCATCGACGAGATCTCCAAGGGCAACCGCCTGAACGAGTTCGACGCCGTCGTCGCCACCCCGGACCTCATGGGCAAGGTCGGCCGCCTCGGCCGCGTGCTCGGTCCGCGTGGTCTGATGCCGAACCCGAAGACCGGCACCGTGACGATGGACGTCGCCAAGGCCGTCAACGAGATCAAGGGCGGCAAGATCGAGTTCCGCGTCGACAAGCACTCGAACCTGCACTTCATCATCGGCAAGGTCTCCTTCGACGAGACGAAGCTGGTCGAGAACTACGCCGCGGCTCTGGAGGAGATCCTCCGTCTGAAGCCGTCCGCCGCGAAGGGCCGCTACATCAAGAAGGCGACCCTGACCACCACCATGGGCCCCGGCATCCCGCTGGACCCGAACCGCACCCGCAACCTCCTCGTCGAGGAGGACCCGGCCGCCGTCTGAATCTGACGGCAGTCGCGGGTCTCGCGTACGAAGCCGGCCCCCGCCGCTCCTCGGAGCGGCGGGGGCCGGTTTTTTCACGGGCGGCCTGTCAGTCGTGTGCATTACGGTTCGAACGTTCGCACACGACTTCAGGGGTGGGGTATGAGCATGTCGGCCATCAGGCGCGCGAGCGTCCCGTTGACGGTTCTCGCGGTGGTCGCCGGTGTCTCCGGCTGCCAGGGCGGGGAGCCGAAGGCCGGGGACGCGCCGAGGACGGACTCCCGGTCGGACGTCGCACAGGTGCTGACGGCGGCGTACGAGAAGACGGCCGGGGCCAAGTCGGCGAAGGTCCGCACGACCATGTCGATGCCCGCAGGGATCGAAGGCGGGGGCGACGTCGAGGTGTCGGGCGTCATGGGCTGGGACCCCACGGTCATGGACCTGACGGTCACGGGCGGCATGCTCGCGGACGCGGGCGCGCCCGAGCGGATGCGCATGGTGTGGCTCGACGACGTCATGTACATGGACGTCGGTGCGAAGGCCGCCGCGGAGATGGACGGCAAGCGCTGGATGAAGATGGACCTCGCCGCGATGGCCGAGGCGTCCGGCGACAAGGCCCTCCAGAAGCAGATGACCGGCGGCCTGGAGAACATGAACCAGGACCCGGCCGAGCAGCTGGCCATCCTCCTGGAGTCGCCGAACCTGAAGCACGTCGGCGCGGAGAAGACCGACGGGGTCGAGACCCAGCACTACAAGGGCTCGCTCACGGTCGCCGAGGTGATGGACTCCAACAAGTCCCTGGACGTGCTCGGCGACGAGGAGCGCAAGGACCTGCTGGACACCATCGAGAAGTCCGGCGTCGAGGGCTATGACATCGAGGTCTGGGTCAACGAGGACGGCTATCCGGCCCGGATGGACATCGCCATGGAGAACCCCCAGGGCACCGTCGAGGTGGTGACCAGGTACTCGGACTACGGTGCCAAGGCGTCCGTGGAGGCGCCTCCGGCGGACCGGACGGTCGACCTGATGGAGATGTTCACGGAGATGGGCGAGGGCGCCGACGAGGCCGGCGACACCCAGCCGGAGTCCGCCGCCTCGTAGGTCGCCCGGCGAGCGCCGATGACCCGATTTGCCTGACGGCGATCCGTTCCCGTACCCTTCCACGGAAGCCAAAGACCGCTGGTCGTTGCCGTGCTCTCCTTCCGAGGGTCCGGTGGCCGAAGGATCCGCTCAGCAGCGGACGACCCGCGCAGGTGACAGTGGAAAGCTCCCCGATCGGATTCCGTTCAGGTCGAGCTACGCCCCGTGCGCCTGCGCCGGGGCGTTTCGTTTTGTTCAGCCCCTTCTGAGCGGTCCTCATCACCCGGAAGGAGGCCGACGCTCTATGGCAAGGCCCGACAAGGCTGCCGCGGTAGCCGAGCTCGCGGAGCAGTTCCGCAGCTCGAACGCCGCCGTGCTGACCGAGTACCGGGGTCTCACCGTGGCCCAGCTCAAGCAGCTGCGCCGTTCGCTCGGTGAGAACGCCCAGTACGCCGTGGTGAAGAACACGCTGACCAAGATTGCGGCCAACGAGGCCGGGATCGACACGCTCGACGACCAGTTCAACGGTCCGACGGCGGTTGCCTTCATCACCGGTGACCCGGTGGAGTCGGCGAAGGGTCTTCGTGACTTCGCCAAGGACAACCCGAACCTGATCATCAAGGGCGGTGTCCTTGATGGCAAGGCGCTGTCCGCCGATGAGATCAAGAAGCTTGCGGACCTCGAGTCCCGCGAGGTTCTGCTCAGCAAGCTGGCCGGTGCCTTCAAGGGCAAGCAGTCCCAGACTGCCTCGCTCTTCCAGGCGCTGCCGTCGAAGCTCGTCCGCACCGTGGACGCGCTGCGCGCCAAGCAGGCCGAGCAGGGCGGTGCCGAGTAATTCGGCTCGCGCAATGATCCGTGCCGCCGCCTAGGCGCTGCGGGTCGCAGCGGGCCGAACGTACGCCCGCCTCACATGTACATCCGGCACCAGCCGAATTAGTGGAAGGACCGCCATCATGGCGAAGCTCAGCCAGGAAGACCTGCTCGCGCAGTTCGAGGAGATGACCCTCATCGAGCTCTCCGAGTTCGTGAAGGCGTTCGAGGAGAAGTTCGACGTCACCGCCGCCGCGGCCGTCGCCGCCGTTGCCGCCCCGGGTGCCCCGGGCGCCCCGGTCGAGGCTGCTGAGGAGAAGGACGAGTTCGACGTCATCCTCACCGGCGCCGGCGAGAAGAAGATCCAGGTCATCAAGGTCGTGCGTGAGCTGACCTCCCTGGGCCTGAAGGAGGCCAAGGACCTCGTCGACGGCACCCCGAAGCCGGTCCTCGAGAAGGTCGCCAAGGACGCCGCCGACAAGGCCGCCGAGGCCCTCAAGGGCGCCGGTGCCTCCGTCGAGGTCAAGTGACCTTGCGAGTCTCCTGACTCCTCGCGTGTAACGCACGCACACTGAAGGGCGATCACCCAACCGGGTGGTCGCCCTTCGGCATGCGCGGGACGGCTGTCTTGCTCTTGCGGTCCCGGCGAGTATGGTGATCTTCGCCGTGCGTTCACAACGGCCTGTGAGGATCCCGGAGCAGCGGCTCCGGGGCGGGGGCCTTGACGAACCGCACGCAGCGCGCAATTCTCAGGACGCGTCGTCACACCGATCCGTATCCGAGGCATGGATCGACGACCGAACGGGCAGTATCGATGTGCGCCTCACGGCGCATGGGGTTCGCGGAGATGAGAACAACGAGGGTCTCGAGGGTCTCGAAAACCCGCACTGGACATCAGTGTGCCAAGTGGCTACACTGACCCTTTGCGCTGCCTGTTAGCTGCCCCCTGCCCGTCACCAGGGGCATGCCCATACCTGAGCATCGGTTGAAGATCCGTCCCGACCTGGACTTTCTCTCTCCGTGCACAGCATGGGACCGGTACGCGCGTAGTGAGTCCGAGCCCTCGGAAGGACCCCCTCTTGGCCGCCTCGCGCAACGCCTCGACCGCGAATACGAACAACGGCGCAAGCACTGCCCCGCTGCGCATTTCCTTTGCAAAGATCAAGGAGCCCCTCGAGGTTCCGAACCTCCTCGCGCTGCAGACCGAGAGCTTTGACTGGCTGCTCGGCAATGCGGCGTGGAAGGCTCGTGTCGAGGCGGCTCTCGAAAGCGGACAGGACGTCCCCACCAAGTCCGGTCTGGAGGAGATCTTCGAGGAGATCTCCCCGATCGAGGACTTCTCCGGGTCGATGTCGCTGACCTTCCGCGACCACCGCTTCGAGCCTCCGAAGAACTCGATCGACGAGTGCAAGGAGCGCGACTTCACGTACGCCGCCCCGCTCTTCGTCACCGCCGAGTTCACGAACAACGAGACCGGCGAGATCAAGTCCCAGACGGTCTTCATGGGCGACTTCCCGCTCATGACCAACAAGGGCACCTTCGTCATCAACGGCACCGAGCGTGTCGTCGTGTCGCAGCTCGTGCGCTCGCCGGGTGTGTACTTCGACTCCTCCATCGACAAGACGTCCGACAAGGACATCTTCACCGCCAAGATCATCCCCTCCCGGGGTGCCTGGCTGGAGATGGAGATCGACAAGCGCGACATGGTCGGTGTCCGTATCGACCGCAAGCGCAAGCAGTCCGTCACCGTCCTGCTCAAGGCGCTCGGCTGGACGACCGAGCAGATCCTCGAGGAGTTCGGCGAGTACGAGTCCATGCGCGCCACCCTGGAGAAGGACCACACCCAGGGCCAGGACGACGCGCTGCTCGACATCTACCGCAAGCTGCGCCCGGGCGAGCCGCCGACCCGTGAGGCCGCTCAGACGCTGCTCGAGAACCTCTACTTCAACCCGAAGCGCTACGACCTCGCGAAGGTCGGCCGCTACAAGGTGAACAAGAAGCTCGGCGCCGACGAGCCGCTGGACGCCGGTGTCCTGACCACCGACGACGTCATCGCCACGATCAAGTACCTGGTCAAGCTGCACGCCGGCGAGACCGAGACGGTCGGCGAGAACGGCACGCAGATCGTCGTCGAGACCGACGACATCGACCACTTCGGCAACCGTCGTCTGCGCAACGTCGGCGAGCTCATCCAGAACCAGGTCCGCACGGGTCTGGCTCGTATGGAGCGCGTCGTGCGCGAGCGCATGACCACGCAGGACGTCGAGGCGATCACGCCGCAGACCCTGATCAACATCCGGCCGGTCGTCGCCTCCATCAAGGAGTTCTTCGGCACCAGCCAGCTGTCGCAGTTCATGGACCAGAACAACCCGCTGTCGGGTCTCACCCACAAGCGCCGTCTGTCGGCTCTTGGCCCGGGTGGTCTCTCCCGTGAGCGGGCCGGCTTCGAGGTCCGTGACGTGCACCCCTCGCACTACGGCCGCATGTGCCCGATCGAGACCCCCGAAGGCCCGAACATCGGTCTGATCGGCTCGCTCGCCTCCTACGGCCGCGTCAACGCGTTCGGCTTCGTCGAGACGCCGTACCGCAAGGTCGTCGAGGGCCAGGTCACCGACGAGGTCGACTACCTGACCGCCGACGAGGAGGACCGCTTCGTCATCGCCCAGGCGAACGCGACCCTCTCCGAGGACCTGCGCTTCACCGAGTCCCGCATTCTGGTCCGCCGTCGTGGCGGCGAGGTCGACTACGTCCCGCCGGCCGAGGTCGACTACATGGACGTCTCGCCGCGCCAGATGGTGTCGGTCGCGACGGCCATGATCCCCTTCCTCGAGCACGACGACGCCAACCGTGCCCTCATGGGCGCGAACATGATGCGCCAGGCCGTTCCGCTCATCAAGGCGGAGGCCCCGCTCGTCGGCACCGGCATGGAGTACCGCTGTGCCACCGACGCCGGCGACGTCATCAAGGCCGAGAAGGACGGTGTGATCCAGGAGGTCTCGGCCGACTACATCACCGTGGCGAACGACGACGGCACGTACACCACGTACCGCGTCGCGAAGTTCTCCCGCTCCAACCAGGGCACCTCGGTCAACCAGAAGGTCATCGTCTCCGAGGGCGACCGCGTCATCGAGGGCCAGGTCCTCGCCGACGGTCCCGCCACGGAGAACGGCGAGATGGCGCTCGGCAAGAACCTGCTCGTGGCGTTCATGCCGTGGGAGGGTCACAACTACGAGGACGCGATCATCCTGTCGCAGCGCCTCGTGCAGGACGACGTCCTCTCCTCGATCCACATCGAGGAGCACGAGGTCGACGCCCGTGACACCAAGCTCGGCCCCGAGGAGATCACCCGGGACATCCCGAACGTCTCCGAGGAGGTCCTCGCCGACCTCGACGAGCGCGGCATCATCCGTATCGGCGCCGAGGTCGTCGCCGGCGACATCCTGGTCGGCAAGGTCACGCCCAAGGGTGAGACCGAGCTGACGCCGGAGGAGCGCCTGCTCCGCGCGATCTTCGGAGAGAAGGCCCGTGAGGTCCGTGACACCTCGCTGAAGGTGCCGCACGGTGAGACCGGCAAGGTCATCGGCGTGCGCGTCTTCGACCGCGAGGAGGGCGACGAGCTTCCCCCGGGCGTGAACCAGCTGGTCCGCGTCTACGTCGCCCAGAAGCGCAAGATCACCGACGGTGACAAGCTCGCCGGCCGCCACGGCAACAAGGGCGTCATCTCGAAGATCCTGCCGATCGAGGACATGCCGTTCCTGGAGGACGGCACCCCGGTCGACATCATCCTCAACCCGCTGGGTGTCCCGTCCCGAATGAACCCGGGACAGGTCCTGGAGATCCACCTCGGCTGGCTCGCCAGCCGCGGCTGGGACGTCTCCGGCCTGAGCGAGGAGTGGGCCCAGCGCCTGCAGGCCATCGGCGCCGACGACGTCGCGCCCGGCACCAACGTCGCGACCCCGGTCTTCGACGGTGCCCGCGAGGACGAGCTGGCCGGCCTGCTGCAGCACACCATCCCGAACCGCGACGGCGAGCGCATGGTGCTCCCGACCGGTAAGGCGCGCCTGTTCGACGGCCGCTCCGGCGAGCCGTTCCCGGACCCGATCTCCGTCGGGTACATGTACATCCTCAAGCTCCACCACCTGGTCGACGACAAGCTCCACGCCCGGTCGACCGGTCCGTACTCGATGATCACCCAGCAGCCGCTGGGTGGTAAGGCCCAGTTCGGTGGCCAGCGATTCGGTGAGATGGAGGTGTGGGCGCTGGAGGCGTACGGCGCCGCCTACGCGCTCCAGGAGCTGCTGACGATCAAGTCCGACGACGTGACCGGCCGAGTGAAGGTCTACGAGGCCATCGTCAAGGGCGAGAACATCCCCGAGCCCGGCATTCCCGAGTCCTTCAAGGTGCTCATCAAGGAAATGCAGTCGCTCTGCCTCAACGTGGAGGTGCTGTCCTCGGACGGCATGTCCATCGAGATGCGCGACACGGACGAGGACGTCTTCCGCGCTGCGGAGGAGCTCGGTATCGACCTGTCCCGGCGCGAGCCGAGCAGCGTCGAAGAGGTCTGACGGGCCCGGCCGGGGCTCTCGCGAGGGAGCCCCGGCCGTCCCCGGGACCGTACAGACCACTGATACAGAGCCCGTTTTCCGCTGACGCGGAGGGCACAACCCCGAAAGAGGGATTGACGAAAAAGTGCTCGACGTCAACTTCTTCGACGAGCTGCGGATCGGCCTCGCCACCGCGGACGACATCCGGACCTGGTCCCACGGCGAGGTCAAGAAGCCGGAGACCATCAACTACCGCACCCTGAAGCCCGAGAAGGACGGACTCTTCTGCGAGAAGATCTTCGGTCCGACCCGGGACTGGGAGTGCTACTGCGGCAAGTACAAGCGTGTCCGCTTCAAGGGCATCATCTGTGAGCGCTGTGGCGTCGAGGTCACGCGCGCCAAGGTGCGCCGTGAGCGGATGGGCCACATCGAGCTGGCCGCCCCCGTCACCCACATCTGGTACTTCAAGGGCGTCCCGTCGCGTCTGGGCTACCTGCTGGACCTGGCGCCGAAGGACCTCGAGAAGGTCATCTACTTCGCCGCGTACATGATCACGTTCGTGGACGAGGAGCGCCGCACGCGCGACCTGCCGTCGCTGGAGGCCCACGTCTCCGTCGAGCGCCAGCAGATCGAGAACCGCCGCGACGCCGACCTCGAGGCCCGCGCCAAGAAGCTCGAGACCGACCTGGCCGAGCTCGAGGCCGAGGGTGCCAAGGCCGACGTGCGCCGCAAGGTGCGCGAGGGCGCCGAGCGTGAGATGAAGCAGCTGCGCGACCGCGCCCAGCGCGAGATCGACCGTCTCGACGAGGTGTGGAACCGCTTCAAGAACCTCAAGGTCCAGGACCTCGAGGGCGACGAGCTGCTCTACCGCGAGCTGCGTGACCGCTTCGGCACGTACTTCGACGGCTCGATGGGTGCCGCGGCGCTGCAGAAGCGCCTGGAGTCCTTCGACCTCGAGGAGGAGGCCGAGCGTCTCCGCGAGATCATCCGCACCGGCAAGGGCCAGAAGAAGACCCGCGCGCTCAAGCGCCTCAAGGTCGTCTCCGCGTTCCTGCAGACGTCCAACAGCCCCAAGGGCATGGTGCTCGACTGCGTGCCGGTCATCCCGCCGGACCTGCGTCCGATGGTGCAGCTGGACGGTGGCCGCTTCGCGACCTCCGACCTGAACGACCTGTACCGCCGTGTGATCAACCGGAACAACCGACTGAAGCGCCTTCTCGACCTCGGTGCGCCCGAGATCATCGTGAACAACGAGAAGCGCATGCTCCAGGAGGCCGTCGACGCGCTGTTCGACAACGGCCGTCGTGGCCGCCCGGTCACCGGTCCCGGCAACCGCCCGCTGAAGTCCCTCAGCGACATGCTGAAGGGCAAGCAGGGTCGTTTCCGTCAGAACCTGCTCGGCAAGCGAGTCGACTACTCGGCGCGTTCCGTCATCGTCGTCGGCCCGCAGCTGAAGCTGCACCAGTGCGGTCTGCCCAAGGCCATGGCGCTGGAGCTCTTCAAGCCGTTCGTGATGAAGCGCCTGGTCGACCTGAACCACGCGCAGAACATCAAGTCGGCCAAGCGCATGGTCGAGCGCGGCCGCACCGTCGTGTACGACGTCCTCGAAGAGGTCATCGCCGAGCACCCGGTGCTGCTGAACCGTGCGCCCACGCTGCACCGCCTCGGCATCCAGGCCTTCGAGCCGCAGCTGGTCGAGGGCAAGGCCATCCAGATCCACCCGCTCGTCTGCACCGCGTTCAACGCGGACTTCGACGGTGACCAGATGGCCGTGCACCTGCCGCTGTCCGCGGAGGCGCAGGCCGAGGCCCGCATCCTGATGCTGTCCTCGAACAACATCCTCAAGCCGGCCGACGGCCGTCCCGTCACCATGCCGACCCAGGACATGGTGCTGGGCCTCTTCTTCCTCACCACGGACGAGGAGGAGCGCGAGGTGCGCGGCGAGGGCCGTGCGTTCAACTCCACCGCCGAGGCGATCATGGCCTTCGACGCCCGGGAGCTCTCGCTCCAGGCGAAGGTCGACATCCGCTTCCCGGTCGGCACCATCCCGCCGCGCGGCTGGACGCCTCCGGTCGAAGAAGGGGATGAGGGCGTCGAGGCAGGGACGTGGCAGCAGGGTGACAGCTTCCGTCTGAAGACCACGCTCGGCCGTGCGCTCTTCAACGAGCTGCTGCCCGAGGACTACCCGTTCGTCGACTACTCGGTGGGCAAGAAGCAGCTCTCCGAGATCGTCAACGACCTCGCCGAGCGCTACCCCAAGGTCATCGTGGCGGCGACGCTCGACAACCTGAAGGCGGCCGGCTTCTACTGGGCGACCCGTTCCGGTGTCACCGTGGCCATCTCCGACGTCGTCGTTCCCGAGGCGAAGAAGGAGATCGTCGCGGGCTACGAGGCGCAGGACGAGAAGGTCCAGAAGCAGTACGAGCGCGGTCTGATCACCAAGGACGAGCGCACGCAGGAGCTCATCGCGATCTGGACCAAGGCGACCAACGAGGTCGCCGAGGCCATGAACGAGAACTTCCCGAAGACCAACCCCATCTTCATGATGGTCAACTCGGGTGCTCGTGGAAACATGATGCAGATGCGTCAGATCGCCGGTATGCGTGGTCTGGTGTCCAACGCCAAGAACGAGACCATCCCGCGTCCGATCAAGGCGTCCTTCCGTGAGGGCCTGTCGGTGCTGGAGTACTTCATCTCCACGCACGGTGCCCGTAAGGGTCTGGCGGACACCGCCCTGCGTACCGCCGACTCGGGTTACCTGACCCGTCGTCTGGTGGACGTCTCGCAGGACGTCATCATCCGCGAGGAGGACTGCGGCACCGACCGCGGCCTCAAGCTGCGGATCGCCGCGAAGGGCGCCGACGGCGTGCTGCGCAAGGCGGAGGACGTCGAGACCTCCGTGTACGCGCGCATGCTCGCCGAGGACGTCGTCGTCGACGGCAAGGTCATCGCGCCTGCCAACGTCGACCTCGGTGACGTGCTCATCGACGCGCTCGTCGCGGCCGGTGTGGAGGAGGTCAAGACCCGCTCGGTCCTGACCTGTGAGTCCGCTGTCGGTACCTGTGCGTACTGCTACGGCCGTTCGCTCGCGACCGGCAAGCTGGTCGACATCGGTGAGGCGGTCGGCATCATCGCCGCCCAGTCCATCGGTGAGCCCGGTACCCAGCTGACGATGCGTACCTTCCACACCGGTGGTGTGGCCGGTGACGACATCACCCAGGGTCTGCCCCGTGTCGTCGAGCTCTTCGAGGCTCGTACGCCCAAGGGTGTCGCCCCGATCTCGGAGGCGGCCGGCCGCGTCCGTATCGAGGAGACCGAGAAGACCAAGAAGCTCGTCGTCACCCCGGACGACGGCAGCGACGAGACCGCCTACCCGATCTCGAAGCGTGCCCGTCTGCTGGTCGGCGAGGGCGACCACGTCGAGGTGGGCCAGAAGCTCACCGTGGGTGCCACCAACCCGCACGACGTGCTGCGCATCCTCGGCCAGCGCGCGGTCCAGGTCCACCTGGTCGGCGAGGTCCAGAAGGTCTACAACTCGCAGGGTGTGTCGATCCACGACAAGCACATCGAGATCATCATCCGGCAGATGCTGCGCCGGGTGACGATCATCGAGTCCGGCGACGCGGAGCTGCTGCCGGGCGAGCTGGTCGAGCGCTCGAAGTTCGAGACCGAGAACCGTCGTGTGGTCACCGAGGGCGGTCACCCCGCCTCCGGCCGTCCGCAGCTGATGGGTATCACCAAGGCCTCGCTGGCGACCGAGTCGTGGCTGTCGGCGGCGTCCTTCCAGGAGACGACCAGGGTCCTGACCGACGCGGCGATCAACGCCAAGTCGGACTCCCTGATCGGCCTCAAGGAGAACGTCATCATCGGTAAGCTCATCCCGGCCGGTACGGGCCTGTCCCGCTACCGCAACATCCGGGTCGAGCCGACCGAGGAGGCCAAGGCCGCGATGTACTCGGCCGTCGGCTACGACGACATCGACTACTCGCCGTTCGGCACGGGCTCCGGCCAGGCCGTTCCGCTGGAGGACTACGACTACGGTCCGTACAACCAGTAAGCAGGGCGAACGAAGGGCGGTCACCCGTACGGGGTGACCGCCCTTCGGTCTTTCACCGGCTCGCCAACTCCCACAGGGCGAGGGCGAGTCCGGAAGCGGCGGTGAGCGCGGCGATCGAGGCCAGCGGCCATCGGGCGCGTTCCAGCGCGTCGAGCCGGGCCTCGTGATCGGCGAGCTGCTTGTCGGTCTGGTCGCTGCGCTGGACGAGCAGCGCGAGTGAGCCGTCGACCCGGGCGAACCCCGCCTCCAGCGTGCCGCGCAGCCGTTCCAGTTCCAGCGCCACCGCCACCGGGTCGTTCGGATCAGACTCGGTCATCGGCCGCCCCCGAGGTGGTGCGCAGCCAGCCGGGGAGCAGGCGCTGGACGGCCGGGAGGGCCATCACCCGGGAGAGTGCGCCGGCGACGACGAGAGCCCCGGCGACCCGGGGGAGGGTCGCCGGGACGCCGGCGGCTTCCACGATCGCGGGCAGCACGACGGCGATGCCGACCGCGGTCTGCAGGACGGTGCGGGCGGTCCGCTTGGTGTTCTCGGACAGTGCCATGGAGGCTCCTCAGAGGGTGTGGGGGACTTTGAGCGCATTCCAGGAGGTGGCGCCGGGCCAGCCGTCGGCGTCGGCGCCGCGGAAGCCGAGCTTGCGCTGCCAGGCCGCGTACGACCGGCGGTCGGACTCGGACCAGCGGGGGCTCGGGCCGATCTCGTAGCGGCCACAGCCCTCGGCGACCAGCCGACGGCCCATTGCGGTGACGATCGGGGAGCTGGGGCCGGCCTTGAAGAACGACGTGCCGGGGAAGCGCTGGTAGCGCGGGGCGGCCGGCTTCGGCGGGGCAGGGGGCTGCTTCGACGGGGCGGCGGCGAGCCTCTTCTGGACCCGGTCGCGCATGCCGGGCATCGCGAAGCCGCGCGGGTCGCTCTTCCAGTCGGACCACTCCAGGTGGCCGATGACGGACTTGGCGCCCCAGCCGTGGGCCCGGCACAGCGCGGCCGAGGTCCGCTCGACGGCGTCGAGCTGGGCCGCCGGCCAGGGGTCGGTGCCGTTGCCGAGGTTGATGCACTCGAAGCCGTAGAAGCGGGAGTTGCCGTCGACGGCGCCGGAGCTGCCCTGGTGCTCGCGAGGGGTGGGAGGCCGGGTCCCGTAGGTCTCGGTGATCACTGCCTGGAGGACCGAGGGATCGCCGCCTCCCGCGTGGTTGGCGCGTCCGCTGGCGACGAGATGGACCGTGCCGTCCTTGGCGATCACGCCGTGGCAGAGCGGGCCCGGCAGCCCGGCGTAGCCGTTGTAGCAGAGCTCGACGGACGAGGCGGTGCCGCTGGAGACGGTGTGGTGGATCATCACGCCGACGACGGGGCCCCAGGCTCCTGCCCGGTTGCGGTGGTGGGTGCGCCAGCCGTCGTGCTCGACGACCTTGACGCCTTCGGCGCGGAGCGCGGCGAGGAGCCGGTCGGCGGTGAGGGGAGTGGCCATGGGTGACCTCCAGGCTTGCGGGGCATGAAAAAAGGCCCGCGCGGGGCGGGCGTCGGGGGTGGTGCGGGGGCGATGCGGGTCTGCGGTGCCGCGGGGGGCCGCGGCTCAGCTCTGCCGGCCGTACATGACGTACGGCTGGGCGTACACGGTGCCGCTCGCACTGGTGACGATGGCCTGGATCTCCACGGTCACGCTGGTGCCGAAGCGGGTCTGGATGTCGGAGACGATCGGGGCCGTGTGGTCGAAGGTCGTGCCCGCGTTGACGGTCGGACCCCACTGGGCGCCGTCGACCAGGACCTTCACCTGTCCGGTGGCCCCGGAGGAGAAGCGTGTGTACACGCCCAGCCGCATCAGCGGCTGCCAGATCGGGTTGAGTGACCGGGCGATGGTGCTCCACGTCGTGGACGTGGTCTGCGACCAGTTGATCGAGCCCAGGTCCTGCGGCGGCAGCATCGGGAGCCAGGGCCGGGCGAGGCCGCCGGAGACGATGTCGTCCGAGAAGAGCTCGTGCTCGTAGGCGTCGAACAGGCGCAGCACCTGTTTGGCGGTGTCGGAGCCGTTGCCGTTGTACAGGGCCAGGGCCCGCTCGCCGGTCTGGCGGCGGATCGTGAGCCCGTACTCCTTGTCGTTCTCGCCCGTGCCCCACTTGCCGACCTGGAGGACGGCGGTCTCGTTGGGCAGCTTCACGGTGAGCGCGCCGTTGGTGATCTCGTTGAGCGCGGGACGGGTGTTGACCGCGGTGGACAGCGCCTGGATCCGGCGTTCCATCTGGGTCAGCCGGTCGATGATGTCCTCGGGCAGCTGAGGCATCAGGCCTCCTCTAGGTAGAGCTCTGCGGTGTCGGGGCGGCCCCGCTGCGGCGGAGTGACCTTGACGCCGATGATCCGGTAGCGGGCGTCGAGGCCCTGGGGGTGCCACTCGTCGGTGATCCGGATCCGTGCGGAGCGGCCCAGGAGCGCCGGCGGGACGACCTCGCCGAGGCGGATCCTTATCTCCGGGATCACCACGGCGCCGCGCACCTGGGCGAGGTTCGCGGCGGCCAGCGAGTTCAGCGCCGCCTCGCTGGTGATCTCGTTGTGGTCCGAGGAGAGGTCGATCCGCGGCCAGCCCCCGTCGAGCAGGTCCTGGGCGACGGCCGGGGGCTTGGAGTACAGCGGCCGGGACTCTGCGGCGGCGTTGTTGTTGACGGACGCGCCGCGGGCCACGGAGGTGGTGCCGCCGCGGGTCGCGTCGCGCGGGAAGGAGTACGACAGGATGGTGCCGGGACGGTCGAAGACGAGATCGGTGGCACCGGTACGGATCTTGGGGGAGCCGAGCCGCAGCTGCCGGACGCGCTCGCCGGTGACGGGGTCCCGGAAGACCATGATCTGCTGCTCGAATCCGTTCTCCAGGGTGGCGAGCTGTGCGAGCGCCTCCGAGTAGACGGTCTCGTCGCCGTCGCGCCAGGCCGCGGTCCGCTTGACGGACGAGGTCTCCTCGCCGACCTTGACCCGGATGTTGCCGTCGTCGGTCTTCTGGAGGTGGTTCCAGAGAGTGCGGGCGATCTCCAGCTGGTCGGTCGGCGTCGTGAACCTGATCGCTTCGCGGATGCGGCGCCGGGTCGCGTACGAGTCGAAGGTGGCGGCCTGGAGGGCCAGGGTCAGCACCCCGCGCTCGCTGCTCTGCAGGGTGCTCGTCCAGATGATGCCGCCCCACCACAGGTCCCCGCCGCGCTCGAGGTAGACCGCGGTGCGGCCCTCCTCGACCTGGCGGACGCGCTCGGCGATGGCCTTGTCCGGGATGGGTACGGTGCCGGACAGCGAGCCGGCCCTGCCGATGTAGTCGTCGAACTGGACGTCCTGCAGCGGCAGGATGTCGATGGTCTGGTCGGTCAGCAGGTCGCAGAAGATCGCCCGGTAGGGCGTGTCGAGTGCCATCGAGGGCCTCACAGAAGAATGTAGGTGGCGCTGACGCGGACGCTGCGGCCTGCGATCAGCTGCGCGTTGGGGAACCAGGTACGCAGGTCGATCTGCCCGTTGTAGCTGATGACGGCACCGCCGGAGGCGTACCCGTCGGAGGCCGGGGCCTCGACGGTGATGGCCGGGCGCCAGCCGACGGGGAGAGTGCACAGCGGCTCGTCGGGGATGTTGCCCTGAGAGTCCGAGGTGAGGGTGCCACCGCTGCGAGTGACGACGGCCGTGATGGTGCACAGACCGCCCTTCGTCTTGCGGCCGGCGAATTGCGACACCGACCAGCCGGCCGGCGCGGTCAACCCGCCGGCGGCGCTCTCCACCTCGACCGGCGGCTGGTAGGCCGTCCACGTGGTGCCGTTCCAGCGCTGGAGGACCCCGTTGTTCTCGCGGAACTGTCCCGCGTAGCTGCCGGTGGACAGCGAGCCGCTGGGGGCGATGCCGCCGATCTCCTTCGGGTACGCGACCCAGGCCGTGCCGTTCCAGCGCTGGAGGAAGTGCGCGTTGTCGTTGTCCTGGTACTGGCCCGGGTACGCGCCGGGCTCGGCGCCGTTGTTGTAGACGGGCAGGATGCCGCCGACACCGGCGACCGTGACGCGCAGGTCGGTGACCGTTCCGGTGGTGGTCCAGGGGATGCCGCCCGTGCCCGCGGAGGTTCCGGCCGGGACGCGGACCGAGAACAGCGTCAGCGAGAGCGCGGGTGCGTTCGGCGCCACCGGAGTGGCGGCAGGGGTGCCCCGGACGATCTCCAGGGCGGCTTCGCTCCTGGTCGAGCCGTCGAACTGGTCGTCGTACACCCGCAGCACGACGAGGTCGACACGCGGGTTGAGCGGGTCGCCGTCGGCGAAGGTGATGACGGTGTCCGCGTCGAGAGCGACGGGATACGCGCCCTGGGCCTCCGGGCCCTGGATGACGGCCCGGCCGTGGTAGACCGTGGCCGACATCGGTCCGTTGGAGCTCATCCACAGGCCGCCGACGCGGTACTTGCCGTCGTACGTGCCGGGGAGGATGCCCGACCGGGAGGCGAACGGGCCGGCGGGGGTGGTGGCGCCGAGGGCGGTGTGGCGCGTGTCGAGGCGGGTCTGCCCGGCGGGGGCGAGCCAGCCGTTGCGAAGAACCATGGGAAGTCTCCTGGGGGGTGGTCAGGCCTGGTTGTCGACGCGGAGGAAGGTGTTGTCGAAGTGGCCCTTCACGGCGCTGTTGCCGACCTTGAACATGGCCGTCAGCGTGTAGGTGGCTCCGGGCGTCATGCCGTAGATGCGCGTCGTGGACGACATCGACGCCGGAGTGGAGCCGGTGCAGAGCACGGCCATCTCGTCGTTCGGTTCCATGGCCGGCGCGGTGCCCTTGGTCAGCCGGAAGCTCATGGCGACCGTGGTCGGAGTGGCGGACTCGGCATGCATCCGCGCGCCGTAGGTGATCAGCACGGCCCCCGACGGACCGGCGACGAAGTCCACGTCGAGCGGGGTGCTCGTCGTGTCCGTCAACGCTGCCGTGTACGTGGTCGACTGCGTCCACCCGGAGTCGTTGGAGCCGGTGAAGAACGGGCCGGGCACCGCGGGGACCCACGCCGAGCCGTTCCAGCGCTGGAGCTGGCCGCCCGTGGAGTCCCGGTACTGGCCCGTGTACGTGGCAGGCAGCGTGGACGCGCTGTTCGGGATGATGCCGCCGAGCGCCGACGGGTACGGCACCCACGCGCCGCCGTCCCAGCGCTGGAGCGCGCCGCCGGAGTCCTGGTACTGGCCCGGGTACGCACCGGGGAAGACCGCTCCCTCGACGGGGAGGATGCCGCCGAGGGAGACGACCGGGATGCGCAGGTCCTTCAGGGAGGTGTTCCAGTTGATGCCGCCGTTGCCCGCGCTGGCGCCCGCGACCACCGTCACCTCGTACAGCGCCAGGCTCCGCGGCGGGATGGCCGGGGCCTTGGGGGTCGGGCCGGGGACGCCCTGGATGATCTCGATCTTCGCCTCGTTGCGCCCCGAGGAGTCGTACAGGTTGTCGTAGACCTTGGCGACGACCAGGTCGACACGGCCGTACTGGGCGTCGCCCGCGGCGAAGGTGATCGTCTCGGCGGCGGGCAGCGCCACCGGGTACACGCCCTGGGAGATCTCGCCCTGGATGAGGGCCCGGCCCTCGGAGACGGTCGCCGACATGGCGGCGGAGCCGAACATCCAGAAGCCGGAGAGCCGGTACCGGCCGTCGTAGGAGCCCGGCAGGATGCCGGAGCGGACCTGGACGGGGTTGACCGGGGTGGTCGCGCCGACCTGGTTGAGGCGGGTGTTCTCACGGGTCTGGCCGGTCTCGGCGACCCAGCTGCTCCGCAGGTTCATGGGGTTTCTCCGATCGAAGTTGGGGAGTTGGGGGTCAGGACTTGATCCACTCGGCGGAGAGGTTGCCGGCGTAGCCCGAGCCGCCGAGGGTCTTCACCGCCGCGGTGTGGGTGTTGTAGGCCGCGAGTTGGACGGTGCTGCCCGCGGTGAGCTTGATCAGGCCCTGGCCGCCGACCACCACCGCGCCGTCGCCGGCCGGGGTCAGCCAGGTGCAGCGCGGTACGCCGACGCCGTTGACCAGGACCCGTGCGCCGCGCATGCCGGCCGCCGACTCGCCGGAGAAGACGCAGTGGCCGGAGATCCGGTACCAGCCGGCGCGGGGCGCGGTGTAGGTGGTGGAGCCGTTCCAGCCCGCCGCGTCGTCGACGTCGATGCTCTGGAAGGTGAGCGTGGTCCATGTGTTGGTGCCGATGCTCTGCTGGCTCGTCTGCGAGACGCTGAACAGGACCGTCGCCCTGCCTTCGACGTACTGCCAGGCCGTGCCGTCCCAGCGCTGCAGGACTCCGGCGTTGTCCCGGTACTGGCCGGTGTAACTCCCCGTCGCCAGCGTGCCGTTGGGAGCGATGCCGCCGATCGGCTTCGGGTAGGAGACCCAGGTCGTGCCGTCCCAGCGCTGGAGCAGCCCGGAGGCGTCCCGGTACTGGCCGACGTACGCGCCCTTGAAGCCGCTGGTCGGCATGATGCCGCCGAGGGCGACGACCGGCCAGTGCTGGGAGGTGACGGCGGAGGTGGTCCACAGGATGCCGCCCGTGCCGGCCGAGGTGCCGGCCGGCACCGAGACCGTGTACAGCGGGATCGTGCTGCCCGGGCCGCTCGGCGGGGCGGCGGGGGTGGCCGAGGGGGTGCCCTTGACCAGGCGTACGACGGCCTCCGTGACGCCGGTGTTGTCGTAGTCGTTGTCGACGACGGCCAGTTCGACCAGGTCGATCCGGCCGTACTGCGGGTCGCCGTCGGGGACGGTGAGCGTCTCCGGTGTCGTGACGGCGACAAGGTAGGCGCCCTGGTCGGTGTCCTTGCCCTGCACGATCGCGCGACCGGTGCCGATCGTGCACTGCATGGGCGAGGTCCCGGTCAGGACGAAGCCGCCCGGCACGATGCCCGGCCGGGAGCGCAGCGGCGTCTCCTCGGGGGTCTGGCCGCTGGGGGTGAGCAGGGCGGCGAGGGTGAGGCGGGT
This sequence comes from Streptomyces sp. NPDC049597, assembly GCF_040675505.1. Classification (NCBI taxonomy): domain Bacteria; kingdom Bacillati; phylum Actinomycetota; class Actinomycetes; order Kitasatosporales; family Streptomycetaceae; genus Streptomyces; species Streptomyces sp. NPDC049597. Next base: position 142,197 of record NZ_JBFAOY010000004.1, on the reverse strand, counting down.
GTCCTCGCGGGTCTGGCCGGTGGGTTGCAGCCATGCGGCACGTACGGTCATGGGTCACCTCTTCAGTGGGTTCGTGGGCATCGGTGGGGGCGCCGGTGTCGTGCGGATCACCATTCGGCGCTGCGCCAGCGGACTGTCATCAGCGCGTCGGCGCTCGCCCCGTCCGGCCGGAAGGACAGCTCGGTGCGGCCCGGTTCCAGGACGAAGAGCTCCTCCGGAGTGGAGTCCGCCATGGCCGTGTGCCGGCGGGAGGCGGTGTTGTTGAGCGTGACCGTGCCGGCCGCGGTGTCGACGGTGAGCTCGTCGCCGGCGGCCAGGTCGATCGCGTAGCGCAGCCGGCGCCGGCTGACCCGCTCCGTGACGGTCGGCATGGAGCACGGGCCGCGGAAGACGATCACCGGATGGGTCGGCGCCGAGCCGGTGTTCTCGGCGACGGCGTCGCCGGTGCTCGTCGCCCGGCCCCAGTTGAGCGGCCAGGTCAGCGGCCAGGTGAGACCGGACTCGGGCTGCGGGGGAGTGGTGGTGACGACCTGCTCGTTGACGACGTAGCGGCGCGGATCGGCCGCAAGCCACTGGATGGACATCTTGGACGTGCCCTGGGTGGCGAAGCCCTGGTCGGCGGGGACCACGCGCTGGGCGATGCGCGCGCGTACGGCGAGCAGCTCTCCGTGGAGCTGGACGGTCAGCCAGCGCTCCTCGTCGAGCAGGGCGAGGGCCTGCCGCAGGGCGCGGATGGCCTCGGGCGCCGCCTTGTACTCCGGCGCCAGCACGATCGTCCCGCCGACCTTGCGCGGCTTGGCGTACCGGGAACCCGGCCAGGCACCGTGCGAGGTGGGGCGTTCGGCGTCGGAGGAGTCGTACTCCGGCAGGTCCTCCCAGCCCGTCAGGCCGGACCGGTCGACGGTGAACGGGGTGTCGGGACCGATGAGGAGCCCGGCCCACTGGATCTGCCCGTCCTGGGTGATCAGCGAGCCGGGCGCGAGGTCGGCGGTGTAGGTGTTTCCGGCGTATGCGGTCGTGGTCTCGGCCATGGGGCCGTCACCTCACTTCGGATGGGTGTCAGGAGTGGGCGGTCGCCAGGAAGAGCAGGTCCTCGGCGGTCGACCGGGGTCCGGCGCCGGGCGTCTCGTGGAAGTCCCGTATGCGGTGCGGCCGTCGGGGCGCCTCGGTGAGGGCCGGGACGCGGCGGTTCTCCAGCTGGGCGAGCGAGTCGATGCGGTAGTCGTCCGCGGAGCCGGGGAAGACGATGCCGCCCTCGGCGAGCATCGGGATCTTGTCGAGGTCGACGCCGAACTTCTTGCCGGTGAGCGGGATCTCGAAGCTGAGTTCGTTGAGACCGTCGATGATCCAGTTGGCGAAGGCGATCAGACCGTTGATCGGTCCCTTGACGACACCGAGCACGGTGCTCAGCCCGCCCTTGACGAGGTTGCCGATGCCGCGCAGGGCCCTGCCCACCGCGTCCTTGGCGGTGCGGAAGAACCCGGGCACCTTGTCGGTGACCCAGCGGATGACCGGCTTGACGGCGCCCTTGATGCCGCCGATGGTGCGGGAGGCGATGCCGCGCAGCGCGTTCGACGCGGACGAGACGGCGGAGCGGATCTTCGAGATCCCGCCGATCGCGGAGCCGACGATCCTGAGCGCGGTCCTGAACAGGGTCAGATACGCCGTGACGTAGGTGCCCACGGCCTTGCCGAGGAGCTTCATGATCGGCTGGAGGAACGTCCAGACCGCCTGGAAGCCCTTGAGCACCTGGGCGAAGACCTGCTTGATGATCCGCTGCCCGGTCCTGGAGTTGACGGCCAGCTCGATCAGGTACGCCGCGATGGGCACGATCAGGCCGACGAGGAAGCCGAGCGGGTTGGCCCGCATGGCGACGTTGACGCCTGTCATGGCGATGGAGGCGATGGTCATGACGGTGCCGAAGGTGCCCATCAGACCGGCGACGACATCGGAGACGGGCAGCAGCGGCAGGAGGATGCCGAGGATCGCCCCGGCTCCGGTGGCGATCCTGGCGGTGGCCGTTCGGGCCCTGCCCGCCGCGGTGCCGATCCGCCGGATGCCCGTGGGCGCGGTGGACCGGCGGATCCTGCCGACGGAGGCCGCCGCCCCGGCGGCGCCCTGGCCGAGGCTCCGTACGGTGGTGCCCGCGGTACGCAGGCCGGCGGCGAACCTGTCGACGCCGACGGCCGCCCGCCGGACGTCCTGCCCGAACCGTCGCAGCGAGTCGCCCGCCTGACCGAGGCCCTGCTTCAGGGAGGTCATCACGGGGGCGACCCCGGCGAAGGGGTTCGGCATGGCGGCTACGGCACTCATCCGCGCGCCTTCACCAGGTACATGAGGGCCTTCGCGGTCGAGTGCGGATCACTGCCCTTGGCCGCGTGGTAGTGCTCGATGTGCAGCCCGGCGCCGTGGCCGCCGACGCCCTGGGCGGCCTGGGCCATACGGGCCCGGCGGGCGGTGAGGGCGAGCAGCCGGTCCAGCTTGGAGAGCGGGAGGACGGCCTCGGCCTCGCCGGCCTCGGCGAGGATCGCCGGGACACCGCCGGCGCGGGGCATGACGACACCACCGGTGGCGAGCATGGGGATGGTGGGCAGGTTGACGCCGAAGGTCTTGCCGCCGACGATCGGCACCCAGCCGGGGACGCTGACCTTGACCCTGTTCAGGGCGCCGATCATCCGGTTGATCAGGCTGATGACCGCGTTGATCGGGGACTTCACGCCGTCCTTGATGCCGTTGAACGCCCGGGACGCGATGTCCTTGAGGCCGTTCCAGATGGACGACATCTTGTCCTTGACGGCCCGGAAGGCGTTCGGGATCGCGGACTTGATCCAGTTGACCACCGGGGTGATGACGGCCTTGATGCCCTTCCAGACCGCGCTGATGACGGTCTTGATCGCCTTCATGACCGTGGTGATGACCGTCTTCCAGATCTTCACGTAGGTCTTGATGATGGTGGCGACGGCCTTGACGACGGTGGAGATGGCCTTCTTGATGCCGTTCCAGACTGTCTTGATCAGGGAGCCGGCCTTCTTCATGATCGGCCCGACGGCCTTCATGACGGAGCTGATCACGGTCTTGATGGCGCTGAACGCCTTCTTCATGACCGTCTGCATCGTCTTCGAGCGAGCCGCCATCTCGACGATCGTCTCGATGAGCGGCATGAAGAGTTCGAGCAGACGGGCGAGGATGTTGCCCTTCATGGACGTATTGAGCTTGTCCTGGCCCTTGGCGGCCTTGCCCGCGCCCGACTCGTACTTGGCGAGCTTGCCGCCGGCCGACTGAGCGGTGCTTCCGGCCTTCTTCATGGCCCGCTCGGCCTGGTCCGAGGCGGTCTTGAGGTTCTTGAGCCGGCTGCTGGAGCCCTGGGCGTTGCTCTTGAGGTTCTTGAGCTGTCCGGACGCCGACTTGCCGGAGTCGCCGACCTTCTTGACCGAGGTCGCGGCGCCGGATGCCTGCGTCTTGAGGGTGCGCAGGGAGTCGGACGCCTTCTTCATGGAACTGACGAGACTCATGGGTGTACCTCCTTTCGTGGTGGGGTGGGGATCAGCCGGCGGCCAGGACCCGGGCGGTCTCCTCGGCCTTGTTCTTGAGGTTGGTGAACGCCGTCGCGACGTCGTCGCCCGCCTTGGCGAGCCGCTCGGCGGCCGCGGCGGACGACGCCAGGCCCCGGGCCTTGGGCAGCTTTTTCGGGTCGAAGTTCCGCTGGGCGTTGGCGAGTTTGTTCGTCGCTCTGGCGACGGCCTTGATGTCGGTGGGCTTGGCCTCCGACGCGGCCTTGCTCACCTTCTCGATGCCGGCGGCGGCCTTGTTGAGCTGGCTTTCCTTCGGCAGATTGCGGAAGTTGGTGTTGAACGGGCCGGCGGCCTCGTTGAACGCCGCCAGCTTCGGGGTCAGTCGTTCGATCTGTTCGCGCAGGGGATCGAAGTTCGCGTCCCTGGGGATGTCGGCGATCCCGCTGCCGCCATTGAAGACCCGGTCCTCACGCGCGTTGATGTCGTCGATGTGCTGCCGCATGAACCCGCCGCTCCCGTTTCCGGTGATGACGGGGCGGTCGGGGTTGCCGAGCGTCTGCAACTTCCGCGAGATGTTCACCAGTTGGGCAGCCAGCATGACCCCGATCGCGGGGACGGCGAGGCCCACGACGGCCGCTGCGAGCCAGTTCATCCAGTCAGCGTTTTTCTCGAAGCGCTTTTCGAGTGCCGCGGCGAAGCCGTCCAGCCCCATGCCCTCGAGGTACTCCGTCCACGGCTCTTTCTTGAGCTCCTGGTGCATCTCGTCGAACTTCGCGATGAAGTCCTTCGGCAGCTGTGCCTTCAGATGCCCGTCCGTGACCAGCTTGTGTTCGTCCACCTTCGTGAGGTAGGACCGGAGATCGGCGACCTTGTCGAAGATCTCCTTGTTCGTTGGTTCTGCCATGGATTACTCCGCTTCCGGCCGGTGACGGCCAAGCACTGAAAAGCCCCTGCCGGCGAAGAGCCTCGGCAGGGGCTTGTGCGTAGGGGAGAGGCGGGCGGTGGTCGGGTCAGGCGTCGTCGTCCCGGCGGGAGCCGCGTCGGACCGTCGCGAGGGCGTCGTGCCAGCCCGCCGCGTACGCGAGGGTCTCGCAGCGGCTGACCTCGGCGTACAGGCTGCCGAGCAGCGCTCTCTTGTCGAGGGCGACGGGTCCGTCGAGAAGCCGGCCCAGGCGGTCTTGGAGCGGGATGTGCGGTCGCGGTGCCTCGGCCTGCTGGGTCATGGACGCCTGCCTTCCGGTTGCTTGCCCGTGCGTGCGTGGCGGCGCCGCGGAGTGAAGGCGGGGGCACCACGTTCGAACTGCTGTGCGAACAAAGTGTGGAACACCTGTTCGAGTTTGTCGAGCGGGAAACGTCTGACGGCGTGTCTTCTGTCCCACTCCCAGGCGAGGTTGGCTCCGGAACGGGAGCTTGTGTTCGACCGGGGTAATCTGGAGGACGCGCTCCCTGGATCCGACCGCTTCGGGGAGCGAGGGGCGCGCGGGGGTGCGCGGGGGGACCCTGGGGGCTGGAAGGCAGCACTGACGCATGGACACGGAGCCGGGCACCAACCGGCGGGAGCGGGTCGTCGACTGGTTCGCTTCCCAGCCCGATCTGCCCCATCTCTTCGCACGCCTCTCTGAGCTCGTCCACGTCCACGGATACGCCAGCGAGGAACTCGTCGTGATCCCCAGGGCCGAGGTCGACCGGCGGGAGACGTCCGCCTTCACCTCCGGCTGGGCCGAGGCGGTGTCGGACGAACTCCCGCGCATACGCCGCGAGTACGAGAAGCGTGTCGCCGACGCCTACGCACAGGGCCAGGGTGACGCGCGTGGAATCCGCCGCCCTCAGCGGCGTACGGACGTCGGCCCGGGGGGCGCCCGGGTCATCGCGCTGCCCTTCGCCCGGCTCCTCGAACCGCCCGCTGCCGTCGTCGAGGCCGAGGAACGGGTCCGCAGGGAGCGCGAACTGTTCGAACAGCGCTCGGAGCGTCCCGAACGCCCCGAGCCCGAGCCCGAGCACCAGACGGGACCGGAACCGGAGTCGGAGCTGGACGTCCTCGTGACCGCCCAGGAGAGCCGTGCCAGGAACGTCCAGCCGGTTCGGAAGGTCGTACGGCGCAAGGGCGGGCGCCCGATCGTGCCGCCGCTGGCCGGGGTACCCGTACAGCCGGTCGCGGGTATCGACCGCCGGGAACCCGATCCCGCTGAGCCGGAGACGCGGGGCAAGGGGCGCCGGCTGTCCGAACGAGCCAGGGCCCTGGAGGAGGAGCTGGCGGCCGAGCGAGCACAGGAAGCGCCCCCGGAGCCGGCTCCCTGACGGGAACGGGCTCCGGGGACAGCAGGGGATACGGCTTCAGCCGAAGAACCGGGCGAGCGCTCCGGGGGAGACCACCTGGTCGGTGCCCTCCTTCGGGGAGTCCCCGCCCTGCCCTTCTCCTTCCTCTTCCCCGTCCTCCTCGGCGCCGCCCGGCCGCGGCACGGGCGTCGGAGGTTCCGGCGCGTCGTCGTCCTCACCGGTGTTGACAGAGGCGAACATCCAGTTGGCGACGGCCAGATGGTCCACCGCGGCCGCCAGCAGATGGTCGCCGATCGACCACTCGGCGGCCTCGCCGTGCAGCTCCCGCTGTACGGCGCTGTCCCGCGGCAGGTTCTTGATCAGCACCAGGACCCGCCGGCTGGACAGCTCGCCGCGGTGCCAGTCGAGGAGATCGGTGCCGTAATAGCGGAGAAGGTCCGCCTCGAGGGCCTCGGCGTGTTCGTCGACGAACTCGACGAGGCTCAGTCTTCCCCCAGGCCGAGCCCGGTCTCCTTGCCGTAGGCCTCCAGGATGGCGGCGATGTCCTGCATGGTGACCTCGTGCTGCTCGAAGCGCGAGAACTGCTTCTCACCCATCAGGAGCGCGAGCAGGCCGTCCACGTCGTTGTCGTCGAGCGTGCGCAGCGCCTTGGCGGTGGCGCGGCTGAGTTCGGTGGGAAGGGTGTAGCTCTCGCCGTCCAGCTCGAAGGACCAGCTGCGGCCGTGGGCCTCCTGTCGCTGGGCGCGGGCGGCGTTGACGTCGAAACGGGCCATGGTGATGCGTACTCCTTGTTCGAGTGAGTGCAGAGGAGAAGGGGCGGGGCGGGACGGAGGTCCGTCCCGCCCCGGGTGGGGGTGGATCAGACCGCGGTGCCGTACTGGCTGTCCTTCATGAGGAAGGAGGCCAGCGGCTTGCCGTTGCCGTTCGACATGGCGGTGAAGGTGATGCCCAGCGTGGACGCCGCCTTGCGCGCCAGCTTGATGTCGTCGGAGGCGGTGACCTGACCGCGCGGGATGATGAAGCGGTACGTGACGGCGGTGGTGCCACCGGCCTTGACGTCGGTGAACTCCAGGCCGAGGGCGCGCACGTCCGCGTACGGACGCTCGGCGATCTCGTACTTGAAGGTCTCCGCCTGCGCGGCCGGGTCGGCCTCGACCTTGCCGCCGCCCATGAAGAACGGCAGCGTGTTCTCGTTGAACTGCAGCATCGAGAACTTCAGCGAGAGGTCACGGGCCGAGTAGATGTAGTGGATCGGGGAGACCGACTGCCACGAGTCGACGGCCTCCAGCTTGTCCTTCTTCGAGAACGTGACGCCGTCGCCGGTGGTGAAGCCGAGGTCGGTCCAGCTGGACCAGTCGGCGGAGGAGTCGCCGGCGCCGAAGGCCGGGGCGGCGGTGCCGACCGCGGCCACGTAGAGCTTGCCGACGCCTGCGACGCGGATCTCGGCCGAGTTGTTTCCTGCCATGGTGGGTTTCTCCTTGGGTTGGGTGAGGGCGCCGCCCCGGGCACCGGGCCCGGGTACGGCAAAGGCCCCGCCGGACGGCGAGGCCTGGTCTGTGGGGTGAGCGTCCGTCAGGAGCGCGGGGCCGGGGAGCCGGAAGGGCGCCGGGAGCGCGGGGCTCAGCGGCCGGAAGGGCTCAGAAGACGCTCAGGGAGAGGCGGATGACGCACAGGTAGCGGTTGGCGCCCCGGTAGAGGTAGTCGGGCAGCCAGCGCGGCCCGTCCTGCTCCTCGACGTCGTGGACGACGTTGTTGGCGCCGATCTGCTTGCCGATGGTGGCCAGCAGGGCCCGCCGGGCCCCGTTGGCGAGGACGTGGGCCGCGTTCTTGCTCGGCCCGTACACCTCGAACTCGATCAGCGGCATGTCGACGTGCAGGTCGCCGATCCAGGCGCCGCCGCGGCGGTTCACCAGGACGGCGCTCTGGGTGCCGTCGAAGCCGGCCGGCGGATTGACCGCGATGGTGGCGCCGGCCAGCGCGGGGTCGGCCTTGAGGACGTCGACGACCAGCTTCTCGACGTCCGGGAACGCACTCGGGGGAGTGGTCATGACGGTTCTCCTCGGAGGGTGGCGGGACGGGAGTGCCGCCCGGGGCGCTCCGGCGGGAGGGGGGCGGGGCGCGGCAGCGCGCCCGGACGGCGAACGGCGAAGCCGTTTCCCGTCGTTCGGGCACAGCTCCGCCGCTGCACCAACTGTGACAGAGAGCGTGCGCGCACGCAACTAGGGTGCGGAGCCAGTTCGTTCCGTAAGCGGGCCGCCGCCCTCGGGCACCCGCGTCTGCGACCCTCCACGGGCGCGGCGACATGGCCGGCAAGCAGTACCTGCTCGACCTCACCGCGGCCGGGTCCGTCCACTTCGTCGACGAGCTCTTCCCGTGCGCCCTCTGCGTCCCCGGCCCGCTCACGTCTCACCGCATGACGAAGCGCCCCGTGTCTCGCGATGAGACACGGGGCGCTTCGTCGAGCACGTTCGATGTTCGTTCTGCGGACGGTCAGGCGGTACCCGTACGGCGACGGGCCGCCCGTTCCGCCGCGAAGACGTCCTCCAGGCGGAAGAGCTGGGCCCGGCCCGCCTTTCCCGCGGCCCGCAGATGGCCCAGCTGGACCCATTTGCGGATCGTCGCCGCGGCCACTCCCGCCTCCTCCGCCGCGAGGGGGCCGGGGATCAGCGCGGGCAGCGCCGGCAGGGTGGGCGAGCTCAGCATCGGGTCTCCTTCGTGTCGTCCATCGCCGCTTCGATCTCCTCGGTACGGGTCCCCGAGGCGTCCGCCAGTTCCCCCCACCGGTCCTCCGGCCACAGGTGCCGGTACGCGGGGTCGTCCTGGCAGCCGCATGCCTCGTCCGCGCACACGCACGCCGGGTTGACACACAGCACCGCCCGCCGGTCCGGGAACGCCCGCAGCGAGACCGAGTCGCACCAGGGGCAGCGCCCCGACACCCGCACGATCGTCTCCGCGTCGCCCAGGGTCCGTGCGCACCGGCGTGCCATCCGCCGGATCTCGTCCCGTACGTGCCGGGCGAGGACGGGGTGTTCGGCGACGGCGTCGAGCAGTCCGACGATCCGGCGCAGCCGCTCGATCACTCCGGCCCGGCGCGGCCGCGGCAGGCCGAGGCGGGCGCGGACGGCCTCCTCCAGTTCCACCACGCCGTCGGTGACGTCCCGGATGGCGTCGGAAATGTGCAGCCGGATCGGGGCGGCGCCGTGCCCCGGCACGGAGAGTCCGTGCCGTTGCTGGAGGAGCAGCGCCTCGCGCCGTTCCTCGCGGATCAGTTCGTCGTGCCCGGGGTGCGGGGCGGCGGGCGCGGTCCGGGCGGGGGAGCGGCGGCCGGGCGCCAGCTCGTCGGAGAGCTCGGGGAACTGCCGTACCAGGGAGGCGGTCCAGAGCGCGATGTCCCGCACGACGCGGTCGACGGACCCGCCGGTGGTCTCAGCCACGGGTACCCCCGGTGCGCACGGTGCCGGCGGGGACAGCGCCGGCCGTCGTCGGCGCGGACGTACGGCGTCGGCCCCGCGGGACCACGGGGCGGCCGTTGCGCCACAGGCGGCCCGCGCAGACGCCGTCGAAGTAGCTCTCCGCCGGTGCGACCGTCTGCGCGCACTCGCGGCGCACGGGGCAGACCTCGCAAGCGCGCAGCGCCGGGGCCGCCTGGGGGACGCGGCGGGCGAAGACGACGGCCGGGGAGAGACCGGCGCACGCGGCAGCGGCCTGCCAGGAGGGGGAGTCGGACAGGTGCAAGGTGGTTCTCCAGTCTCCGGGGCCCATGGGTGCCCGAGGGGCCTGTGAGGTCCCTGGGGCTCAGGAGGCCGATGCGGTCGGCGGCGAGCCAGCGTTGCATGTTGCGTGCGAGCGCGCAACAAAAATGTGGAGGCACCTTCACCGGTTCGACACGGTTGCGCGCCCGAAAGCACGTAATTCCGCGCGCGCAAGCACGCTAGAGTGGGGTGCCTGGAGGAGTGAGGAGCGGTACATGACCACTCGTGGGCTGGACGAATTCGCAGGCTGGGTGGAAAGCCTGATGAGAGAGCGCGGCTACGACATCGACAGTCCGCGCGGCGGAGGCAAGTCGCGGATCGCGGACGAGGCCGGTGTGCACCGAGCCGCCGTGACGCGGCTGCTGCAGCGGCAGAGCATGCCCGACCTGGAGACCATGCGCCGGATCGCCCCCCTTCTCGGGGTCTCCGTCCGCGACATGCTGATCCGGTCGGGCCGGGTCACCCCCGATGAGCTGCCCCTGGCGGCCGACCTGCTGCCGCCCGGCGACTGGCAGCCCACCATGGAGGACTTCGCCCGCTGGCTCGGCGTCCCCGACGAGCGGATGAGTGTGTTCGTGAAGGTCGTCAACCAGTTCCTGGAGCCCGGCGAGGAGGGAACCGAGCCGCGAACCGCCGGCGACCCGCGCCGCGCCGTCCGGGACTGACCTCACGCGCCACCCGGGCTCGTGCCGGCGCCCCCGGGTCTGCCGGAAGGCGGGTGCCCGGGCGGCCCCGCGGGCTCTTCGTGCCGGCCCGCGCACCGACCCGTTCCGGATACGTTCTCCCACGTCGGCCGGGCCCTCGTGCGCGCGGGCATTTGTTTTGACCGGAGTCCATGCGATAGGTACGCTCAGACCTTGTGCCTGGGGTGTGCCTGGGCTCGTGTGCGTGTCCTCAACCGCATGGCGAGTCAGATTACCGGCCACCGCAATCTGCGCCTTTTCCGCTCGCGGCAGAGGTCCGCAGCATTCGACACACCCGACCGCGTGGGTCGGCGACGTTCCAGGTTAGCTTCACTGACGGCACACAGAAACCGGAGAAGTAGTGCCTACGATCCAGCAGCTGGTCCGCAAGGGCCGGCAGGACAAGGTCGAGAAGAACAAGACGCCCGCACTCGAGGGTTCTCCTCAGCGTCGCGGCGTCTGCACGCGTGTGTTCACGACCACCCCGAAGAAGCCGAACTCGGCCCTGCGGAAGGTCGCGCGTGTGCGTCTGACCTCCGGCATCGAGGTCACGGCCTACATCCCGGGTGAGGGACACAACCTGCAGGAGCACTCCATCGTGCTCGTGCGTGGTGGCCGTGTGAAGGACCTGCCGGGTGTTCGCTACAAGATCATCCGCGGTTCCCTCGACACCCAGGGTGTCAAGAACCGCAAGCAGGCCCGCAGCCGCTACGGCGCCAAGAAGGAGAAGTAAGAATGCCTCGTAAGGGCCCCGCCCCGAAGCGCCCGGTCATCATCGACCCGGTTTACGGTTCTCCTCTGGTGACCTCGCTGATCAACAAGATCCTGCTCAACGGCAAGCGTTCCACCGCTGAGCGCATCGTCTACGGCGCCATGGAAGGCCTCCGCGAGAAGACCGGCAACGACCCGGTCATCACGCTGAAGCGCGCCCTCGAGAACGTCAAGCCGGCGCTCGAGGTCAAGTCCCGTCGTGTCGGTGGCGCCACCTACCAGGTGCCGGTCGAGGTCAAGCCCGGCCGCGCCTCCACGCTGGCGCTGCGCTGGCTGGTCGGTTACTCCCGCGCCCGTCGCGAGAAGACCATGACCGAGCGCCTCATGAACGAACTGCTCGACGCCTCCAACGGCCTCGGCGCTTCGGTCAAGAAGCGTGAGGACACGCACAAGATGGCCGAGTCCAACAAGGCCTTCGCGCACTACCGCTGGTAGTCGCTACCCACATCGAGACCGAGAGAAGACTGAGCCATATGGCCACCACTTCGCTTGACCTGGCCAAGGTCCGCAACATCGGGATCATGGCCCACATCGACGCGGGCAAGACGACGACCACCGAGCGCATCCTGTTCTACACCGGTGTGAGCTACAAGATCGGTGAGGTCCACGACGGCGCTGCCACGATGGACTGGATGGAGCAGGAGCAGGAGCGCGGCATCACCATCACGTCCGCCGCGACGACCTGCCACTGGCCGCTCGACAACGTCGATCACACGATCAACATCATCGACACCCCGGGTCACGTCGACTTCACGGTCGAGGTGGAGCGTTCGCTCCGCGTGCTCGACGGTGCCGTCACGGTGTTCGACGGTGTCGCCGGTGTTGAGCCGCAGTCCGAGACCGTCTGGCGTCAGGCGGACCGCTACGGCGTTCCGCGCATCTGCTTCGTCAACAAGCTCGACCGCACCGGTGCCGAGTTCCACCGCTGTGTTGACATGATCAAGGACCGCCTCGGCGCGACCCCGATCGTCATGCAGCTCCCGATCGGTGCCGAGGCCGACTTCAAGGGCGTCATCGACCTCGTTCGCATGAAGGCCCTCGTGTGGTCCGCCGAGGCCACCAAGGGCGAGATGTACGACGTCGTCGACATCCCCTCCACGCACGCCGAGGCCGCCGAGGAGTGGCGCGGCACGCTGCTGGAGACCGTCGCCGAGAACGACGAAGAGATCATGGAGCTGTACCTGGAGGGCAAGGAGCCCACCGAGGAGCAGCTGTACACCGCGATCCGTCGTATCACCATCGCGTCCGGCGTCTCCAAGGACACCACCGTCACCCCGGTGTTCTGCGGCACCGCGTTCAAGAACAAGGGCGTCCAGCCCCTGCTCGACGCGGTCGTGCGCTACCTCCCCTCCCCCCTGGACGTCGAGGCCATCGAGGGCCACGACGTGAAGGACCCGGAGCAGGTCGTCAAGCGCAAGCCGTCCGACGACGAGCCGCTGTCGGCCCTCGCGTTCAAGATCGCGAGCGACCCGCACCTCGGCAAGCTCACCTTCGTCCGGATCTACTCCGGTCGCCTGGACTCCGGCACCGCGGTGCTGAACTCCGTGAAGGGCAAGAAGGAGCGCATCGGCAAGATCTACCGCATGCACGCGAACAAGCGTGAGGAGATCGAGTCGGTGGGCGCCGGCGACATCGTCGCCGTCATGGGCCTGAAGCAGACCACCACCGGTGAGACGCTGTGCGACGAGAAGAACCCGGTGATCCTGGAGTCCATGGACTTCCCGGCGCCGGTCATCCAGGTCGCCATCGAGCCCAAGTCCAAGGGTGACCAGGAGAAGCTGGGTGTGGCCATCCAGCGTCTCGCGGAGGAGGACCCCTCCTTCCAGGTCCACTCGGACGAGGAGACCGGCCAGACCATCATCGGTGGTATGGGCGAGCTGCACCTCGAGGTGCTGGTCGACCGTATGCGCCGTGAGTTCAAGGTCGAGGCCAACGTCGGCAAGCCGCAGGTCGCGTACCGCGAGACGATCCGCAAGTCGGTCGAGCGCGTGGACTACACCCACAAGAAGCAGACCGGTGGTACCGGTCAGTTCGCCAAGGTGCAGATCGCGATCGAGCCCATCGAGGGCGGCGACGCCTCGTACGAGTTCGTGAACAAGGTCACCGGTGGCCGCATCCCCAAGGAGTACATCCCCTCGGTGGACGCGGGCGCGCAGGAGGCCATGCAGTTCGGCATCCTGGCCGGCTACGAGATGACGGGCGTTCGCGTCACGCTCATCGACGGCGCCTACCACGAGGTCGACTCCTCCGAACTCGCGTTCAAGATCGCCGGTTCGCAGGCCTTCAAGGAGGCCGCGCGCAAGGCCAGCCCCGTGCTGCTCGAGCCGATGATGGCCGTCGAGGTCACCACGCCCGAGGACTACATGGGTGAGGTCATCGGCGACATCAACTCCCGCCGTGGTCAGATCCAGGCCATGGAGGAGCGGATGGGTGCCCGGATCGTCAAGGGTCTGGTGCCTCTCTCGGAGATGTTCGGCTACGTCGGAGACCTCCGCAGCAAGACCTCGGGTCGCGCAAGCTACTCGATGCAGTTCGACTCCTACGCCGAGGTTCCCCGGAACGTCGCCGAGGAGATCATCGCGAAGGCCAAGGGCGAGTAACTCACCCGAGTTCACGCTTTAGGCTTGACACCGTCCGCCGGGGGTTCGCCCCGAGACCTTCAGGGTCGAACCCCCGGCGGCCGGCTTCCCAGCAAAGATCACCTGGCGCCGATGAGTAAGGCGTACAGAACCACTCCACAGGAGGACCCCAGTGGCGAAGGCGAAGTTCGAGCGGACTAAGCCGCACGTCAACATCGGCACCATCGGTCACATCGACCACGGTAAGACGACCCTCACGGCCGCCATTACCAAGGTGCTGCACGACGCGTACCCGGACCTGAACGAGGCCTCGGCCTTCGACCAGATCGACAAGGCTCCTGAGGAGCGCCAGCGCGGTATCACCATCTCCATCGCGCACGTCGAGTACCAGACCGAGTCGCGTCACTACGCCCACGTCGACTGCCCCGGTCACGCGGACTACATCAAGAACATGATCACCGGTGCTGCCCAGATGGACGGCGCCATCCTCGTGGTCGCCGCCACCGACGGCCCGATGCCGCAGACCAAGGAGCACGTGCTCCTGGCCCGCCAGGTCGGCGTTCCGTACATCGTCGTCGCCCTGAACAAGGCCGACATGGTGGACGACGAGGAGATCCTGGAGCTCGTCGAGCTCGAGGTGCGTGAGCTCCTCTCCGAGTACGAGTTCCCGGGCGACGACCTGCCGGTCGTCAAGGTCTCGGCGCTCAAGGCTCTCGAGGGCGACAAGGAGTGGGGCCAGTCGGTCCTGAACCTGATGGCCGCCGTCGACGAGGCGATCCCGCAGCCCGAGCGTGACGTCGACAAGCCGTTCCTGATGCCGATCGAGGACGTCTTCACGATCACCGGTCGTGGCACCGTCGTCACCGGCCGTATCGAGCGTGGTGTCCTCAAGGTCAACGAGACCGTCGACATCGTCGGCATCAAGCCGGAGAAGACCACCACCACGGTCACCGGCATCGAGATGTTCCGCAAGCTGCTCGACGAGGGCCAGGCCGGTGAGAACGTCGGTCTGCTCCTCCGTGGCATCAAGCGCGAGGACGTCGAGCGCGGCCAGGTCATCATCAAGCCCGGTTCGGTCACGCCGCACACCGAGTTCGAGGCCCAGGCCTACATCCTGTCCAAGGACGAGGGTGGCCGCCACACGCCGTTCTTCAACAACTACCGTCCGCAGTTCTACTTCCGTACGACTGACGTGACCGGTGTTGTGACCCTCCCCGAGGGCACCGAGATGGTCATGCCGGGTGACAACACCCAGATGTCCGTCCAGCTGATCCAGCCGGTCGCCATGGAAGAGGGCCTGAAGTTCGCCATCCGTGAGGGTGGCCGGACCGTCGGCGCCGGCCAGGTCACCAAGATCACCAAGTGATCCCGGTGGTTTGACCTGGTAGCTCGCTGAGCTGCAAGAAGGGCCCCGCACCAGTCGGTGCGGGGCCCTTCGTCATGTCCGGGGCGGATCCCGGGGCAGCGGGATGTCCTTGGGCGGCGGCCGGTCGTTGACCGGATCGTTCCGCCACCGGCCCGGATCGGGCCTGCCGGTGAAGGGTCGTGCCTGGTCAGAATGGGTGCCATGAGACGAGCGCTGATAGTCATCGATGTCCAGGAGTCCTTCCGGGCCCGTCCGCTGTGGGAGCAGATCGCCGATCCGAAGATCGCCGAGCCGGTGAACAGGCTGGTCCGCCTGGCCCGTTCGGCCGGGGACCTCGTCGTCTGGGTGCTGCACGAGGAGCCCGGCAGCGGCGGCGCTTTCGACCCGGCCCTCGGGCACGTACGGCTGCTGGACGAGCTGGAGCGGCCGGCGGAGGGCGAACCGGTCCTGCGCAAGACCTCGCACAACGCCTTCACGACGACCAACCTGCAGCAGCTGCTGACCGCCGCCGGCGTGGGCGAGCTGTGGGCGTGCGGCATCCGTACGGAACAGTGCGTGGAGACGACCACCCGCGTGGGCAGCGACCTCGGCTACCGGATGGTCTTCGTCACCGACGCCACCACGACGAACCCGATCGGCGACCTCAGCGCCGAGGCGATCATCGAGCGCACGGAGGCGGTCCTGCGCGACCGGTTCGCCCGCATCGCCACGGTGGCCGAACTGGCGGCGGAGCTGGGAGCATCCGGGGCGTGACCCAGGTCGTCTTCGTCCTCGTGCCCGGCGTCCACCTGCTCGACCTGGCCGGCCCCGCCCAGGTCTTCGGCACGGCGGCGGACTTCGGGCAGCCCTACCGGCTCTCCTACGTGGCCGAGCAGGAGCAGGTGCCCAGCGCCCAGGGGCTGCCGCTCGCCGCACGGACCCGCTGGCCCGAGCTGGGGCCCGACGACCTGATCGTGGTGCCTGGCTGGCGGGCGCCGACGCTGCGCGGCGGCCCGCTCCCCGGGCCGACCCTGCTGGAACGGCTGCGCGCCCACCATGCCGCCGGCGGCAGCGTCGCCAGCGTGTGCGCGGGGGCGGAGGCGCTGGGGCTCGCGGGGCTGCTCGACGGGCGCCGGTGCACCACGCACCACGGGCTCCAGGACGAGCTGGCGGCACGCCACCCGCGGGCGGTCGTCGTCAGGGACGTGCTGTTCACCGCAGACGACCGGGTGGTGACATCGGCCGGCATCGCCAGCGGGATCGACCTGGCGCTGCACCTGCTCGCGGGCCGGCACGGACCGGCGCTCGCCGCGCGGGTCGCGCGCGAGATGGTGGTCTACGCCCGCCGCAACGGGCACGAGCCGCAGGCCAGCGCCATGCTGCGGCACCGTTCCCATGTGGACGACACCGTCCACCGTGTGCAGGACCTCATCGACGCGCGCTTCGCCGAACCCCTGCCGCTGGCCCGCCTCGCCGCCTCGGCCGGAGTCAGCGAGCGCACCCTGACCCGGCTGTTCGCCCGAGCCACGGGAGGCCTGACCCCCCTGCGGTATCAGCAGACGCTGCGGGTGGAACGGGCCGAGCACCTCGTCAGTCACGGGGCGACGGTGGAGAGCGCGGCGCGCGAGGTGGGTTTCGAGGACGCCCGGATGCTGCGCAGGCTCCGGGCGCGGACGCCCTTCTGACGCGACCGCAGCGCACTCAGCCCTCGGCGCGTGGACGCGGGGACCACGTCCACGGGTGCGCGTCCGCGCCCATTCCGACGGCGGTCGCGGCGCCGTCGGCGCCCAGGTGCAGCGTGGGCGTGTCGATGCCCTGCGCCCCTGTCGTCCGGGTCAGCAGGCGGCCCGCGAAACGCAGTTGGATCCGCCCCCGCAGGTCCCTGCCGAGCAGGACGGCGCCGCCCGTGCCGGTGGCCGCGCGGACGGGCCCGTATCCCTCGAAGCGGACCGCCGGCAGGCGCTTGCCGTCGGGGCGTACGCAGATCAGCCCGGCGGCCGCGGTGCCACGGGAGTCCGTCGGCGTCGCTCGCCTGTAGGGCCGCTCCTGCCGGTACAGCAGCTGGAGGGATCCGTCGGCGGCGGTCAGGGCGGCCGGGGAGCCGACGGCGACCGGCAGCGCGCCGCCGGGGCGGTGGACCACGGCGTCGCCGGGCGCCTCCTGCGTCCAGTGGTGCACGGTGTCGTGCCCCGCGGCGAAGAGGTGGACGCGGCCCTCACCGTCGACCGCCGTGGTCAGCCCGTCCTGGATCTCGCCGCCCCCGAGGTCCTGCCAGCCGCTCCAGCTCCCGTCGGCCTGCCGGACCCGGCCGCTGACGCCCTTGTCCGCGTTGCGCACGAACAGGTGCACCCGGCCGTCCGGTGCCGTGACGGCCACCGGCACACCGATGCGCCGGCCGCGGTCGTCGTCGTGCTCAGGATTCCCGAGACCGCGCCAGGCGAGGAACGGGCCGCCCGCTGAGCGCTGCTCCAGCAGCACGATCTCGCGGGCGTTGTCACCGCCGTGCCCGCCGACGGCCGCGAACCGCAGTCCGAACAGCAACTGCCTGCCGTCCGCCAGCGCGGTGGCGCCCATCGCCGGCGCGAGCGGGCCGCCGCCGAGGTCGTCCGGCTCTCCCCAGCGGCCGCTGCCGGGCTCGGTCTCACGCCAGCGGACGGCCCGCAGCCCCAGTACCCCGTACGCGCACAGCCGCCCGTCCGGTTCGGTGGCGAGGGCGGTACGGGGGCCGGGGTAGCGGTGATGGGTCGAGCGGACCCAGCCCTTCTTGTTCTTGAGGGGGCGCCTGCCGCCGACGTTGTAGTCGCCGCAGCCGGCCGCGTTGCCGCAGTCCCAGTCGGCGTGACCGCCGTACGGGACGAGGTGGGCCGCCTTGCGGCCCAGCACGGCGGCGGGGAGGTTCTTCGGCCAGTGCCGGTTGTAGTAGCCGCGGAAGGAGGTGGCCACGAAGGCGGGCACCTCGCCTCCGTCCTGCGTCGCCTCGGCCACCCAGCGGACCATGGCCGCCCAGCTGAACGACGCCACCGCGGTGTGGTCGGCGTGGTCGGAGTAGCCGCGCTGCTCGCTGTCCTTCCTGCGGGTCGCCTCGTCGCTGTGCTGGATGTCGGGGTCCGGGTCCAGGGTCTGCACGACGGTCGGCCGGTAGCGCTCCATCAGCCCGACGAGGACGTCGACGAGCTGGTCGTAGTCGTACGAGTCCGCCTTGCGGAGGGGGGAGTTGTCGGCGACGACGGTCGCGAGGCCGAGCGCCCGGTCCCGCCACAGGCTCGGCAGGCCCTTCCGGTCGCCGCGGGCCGTGTGCATGGCGAGGTTGAGGAAGATCAGCTCGACCCGGCGGGCGCCGTTCGACAGGGTGTTGATCTCGGCGCGCCGGTCGCCGCGCAGGGTGGCGACGCCCTTCTGCCACTGCGTGAACCTGTCGAGGCCGAGCAGCTCGGCGTACGCCTGGCGAAGGCCCTGGTGGCGGGCCGACGAGTAGGCGCTCTTGTCGGACGCGACGTCCCATTTCCCCGGGATGTGGTTCTTGCCGTCCGCCTCGCCCGCGGTGACGTACACCGAGACCAGCGGGACCCCGGCGTCCAGCATCTGCTGCGTGTCCGGGTTCATGAAGTACAGGTCGTCGTCCGGGTGGGCCAGGATCTGCATCAGCTGCGCGCGCCGGGAGCCGGCTATCGGAATGCCGGGCGCCGGATCGGCCACCGGCCCCTGGCGCCGAGGGGCGGGAACGGAACACGCGCCGAGCGCGCCCGTGCCGACGAGGGCGGCGAGCGCGGTGACGGCGGCGACGACACTGCGGCGGCGCGGTGCCGGTCGCCGGACGGCGTCCTGACGGTTCTCGCGCGCGGCTGTGGGCAGCGCGCGGACAGCTCTGTCGTTCACCGGTGATGCTCCGTCCGCTTCCCCCCGCAGCGGACGGGCCCTGCCGTGCCCCCGTCTGCGTACTGTGATCTCCCCAGGCGCGGACGGGCTGGTCAGCCCCCTCCGCGATCAGCAAGACGGCGGTGACGGGAGCCGGGTTGCCTGGGAACGTGTGTGCTCTTCGCCGCTGCTCGGCGGTCAGCGCAGCGTGGGCACGTCCCCGCCCTCGGCGCGCGTCAGCGTCACGCCGGTGAGCCCCCGCAGCCACCGGTCCGCGATCCGGTCGAGCACGTCCCGGTCCGGCGGGGCCGCGCCCAGTCCGATCGCGAGGCGGACCGGGTCCCGGCCGAACGGGCGGGGCCAGGCGTGGACGTCGGGGGACACCTCGCAGAGCTCGCTGAGCAGCGCGCGCATACGGCCCCGGACCCGGCCCTCGGCCGGACCCGGCGGGACGGTCACGACCGCCCACGCCGCGTGCCGGCGGTGCAGCGGAGGCGCGGAGAGCAGACCGGCGGGCCCCGTCTCCAGCAGCTCCCAGGCGCGGAACAGCTCCTGGGTGAGCAGGTCGCGCATGCCCGGCGTGACCTGATCGCTGCACGGGCGTACGGGCGCGGAGGGAGTCATGATCACCACGGGCAGCTCCGGCGCGCCGGCACGGGGTGCGCCCACGGGCAGGTCCGGCGCGCCCACCCCGGGTGCCACCACCGGTTCGCGCCAGTCCCAGGCCGCCCACGTCGCGAAGAAGTGGCGCAGCAGTTCGGCGGGCGGCAGGTCCCCCGCCTCGCGGACGGTACGGGCCGCCAGCAGGGACCACGCCAGCCCGGGAAGCCCGCCGAACGGCGCCGAGTCCAGGCCGCGTGCCGTGGCCCACGCCTTGACCTCGCGTACCAGCCGGGCGAACGCCTCCCGGCGGTCGCCGGCCAGCGCGAGGACGGCCTCGGCGTCGCTGACGGCGCTGAGCGCGATCGCCGCCGCGGCGCCCAGTTCCGTACGGTTCTCGACGGCGGTGGCGGGGTCGGCCGCGCCGGTGGAAACCACGACCAGATCCACGGTCGGGCCGCCGACGTCCGCGCGCAGACCGGGGACCCGCGCACCGACCACCTCCCGCACGTCCGCCGCCTCGGGCAGCGCCGCCGTCAGCCGGGCGCGTACGTCCTCCAGCCGGTCCTCGCCCGGCAGCGCCGCCACCAGGTCCAGGTCCGCGCCGGGCAGGGCGCAGCCCATGCGACGGGAGCCGACGACATGCACCACGCCGTCGGCCAGCGCCTCACGGACGCGGCGCACGATGTCGTCCATGGCGCCCGCGTCCTGCGGCTCGCCGGACGACGACCCGTCCACCGCCGATCCGCCTTCTGCCTCCCGGCCGTGCGGCCACGTACTGCGAGTGAACGCCCACTCCGCCGCCCGCCCGGCCGCCGACATGTCCTGCGCCGACGCGTCCGCCACGGGATCGTCCGGCACCCACCGCACCTCGCCCGTCCCCAGTGCCACCGTCGCCCGGACGCGCATCGGTTCCTCCCCCCGGCGCGACAGCAGTGCCAGCTCGCCGATGCGGGCCGTCATGCCGCCGCCGAGCAGGGCCTCGCACTGCGCGGCCAATCGCTGCGGGTCGCGGGTCCGCCCCAGGGACAGGTGCGGCGTGAAACCGTGCGCCCGCCCCTGCCGCCCCGCGCACAGGGGGAAGCGCTCCACCAGCGCCTCGTACAGCTGTGCCCACGGCTCCTCGTCGCCCGCCGCCGGATCGAGCCATACGGTGGCGTCCTCCCGGTGGCCGAACCAGTGCACCCCCGCCGGCCGGGCGGTGAACGGCGCGACCTCCGCCGCGGCGGCGCTGAGCAGCGGGGCCGCCCGCTCGAAATCGGACTCGGGCAGGAAGCCGAAGAGGATGTTGACATGCGGCGGCCAGCGGCGGATCTGGCGGTCGTGCTCCCGTCGGATGTGCTGGATCGGCGGCCACAGCTCCCGTGGGGGGAGCCATGCCACGGCCGTGCGGGGAGTCGGCCGCAACGCGAGCACGTCCGCCGGCGTGTGCCGGCCGAGGGCCAGGTCGGCCCGTACGCCGTAGTGGTCGGAGACGTACAGGCCCTCCTCCGTGGGCGTGTCGCCGTGCAGCGCGGCCTCCCGCACCCGCAGCGCCTCCGCGCGCAGCAGCACCCGGTCCAGCCGGGAGGCCCGTCCGGTCAGCGAGGACACCGCGGCCAGCGGGTTGACGCCCGGGTCGAAGGTCGGCGTCGTGTCGCCCCTGCCGTGGACCTCGCTCCAGGCGTCGCGCATCCCGAGGGCCGCCGCCGGTGCGTCCGTGCCGTCGTTGAAGTCGCCCATCAGGACGACGTCGCCGTCCAGGGAGGCCAACCCCTCGGCGATGCTCGCCAGTTCGGTGTCACGCCGCCCCGCGCCGTCGTCCGAGTGGTCGCTGCTCAGGTGCGTCGCGGCCACCGTGACCGGCCCCGCGCCCGTCTCCACGACGAGCGCCGTCACCGCCTTGTGCGAGCCGAGCTCGTGGTGCCCTGCCTCCCGTACGGGCAGCCTGCTCAGCAGGAGCAGACCGCACTCGTCGACGTCCCGCGCACCCGGATCGGCGCCGAGCGTGTACGCCTCGCGCACCCAGGGCTCGCCGAGCACCATCGTCAGCAGCCGGGGCTCGACCTCCTGGAGAGCGATGACATCGGCGTCGGCCTCGCGCAGGGCGGCCAGCAGCAACGGCCTGCGCAGGGCGGTGTCGATGCGGTCGGCGTCGTAGCGGTCCCACAAGGTGTTCCAGGTCAGCACGCGCAGGCGGCCCGCGGGCACGGTGCCCCTGGGGGTGCGCGTCGGCACCCAGTCGGCGCCGTCCCACACGTGCGGCGTCCGGGCGGTGAAGAACGGCGCCCGCAGCCGGCGTGCCTCGCGCACCCGCCCGGCGTCCGTGTCGTCCATCCGGTCCAGCCCGCAGGTGCGGTCCCAGACCACCTCGCCGTCGGCCTCGAAGAACAGGACCCGGTGCCAGGGGATGTCGCCGCCGGGCACGAACGCGGGCAGCGGCACCCGCTTCGGCGCGGCCCCGCGCTGCATGACGCCGAGCACGAAGCGGGCCGGGTCGAAACGCGCGTCCCAGCGCACCCGGTGGTAGATCTCCTCGCTGGTACGCACGGCTACACCTCCTCCTCGATCGTCCCGCTCGCCCCGACGTACCAGGTGCGGTGCGCCTGGCCCGGGTACGGCGGGCCGAAGCGGTGCAGCTGGGCGGCGAGGACGGCAGGCGGAACCGGGTGCTCGCGCACGCTGTTGCGCCGGACGAGCTCGTCCTCGTCGACGAGGACGACGGCGTGGGTGATCAGGGCGTCACGGCGGCGGGCGACCGCGTGCACCAGGGAGCGCTGCTGCTGGTTGAGCGAGGTCGCGTCCCACACCGCGGTGCCGCCGGCCGCCAGGGCGGCGTCCAGCCGGTCGAGCCCCGCGCGCAGGATCTCGGCGTTGGCCTTCTGGTCGGCGCGTGAACCGCGGGCCTCGCGCAGGTCGTCCAGCGAGACGTACGCGTCCACCCCGGCGAGGCCCCGTGCGAACGTGCTCTTGCCGCTGCCCGCGGGTCCCACCATCTGGACGAGCCTCGGGAAGTCGCCTGCGCGCCACTGCCAGGTGGCCGCGACGGCCTCCTCGGCCGTGCCGATCCGCCCGAGCGCGTACGCCTCCCGTGCCTCGGCCCGGCAGCGGGCCGCGGCGTCCGGCTCCAGGTCACCGAAGAGCTCGGCCGGCTCCGCGATCGGTGCGGCGTCCTCGGCGTGCAGCGCCGACCACTCCACCTGCTCGCGTGCCTCGGCGTCCGGGGCCGTCGCCCGGGCGACGGCGTGCAGGACGCCGAGGTCGGCGGCGTACGACATCCGCACCAGACCGGCTCGTCGCTCCTCGTCCGGATAGGGCCGGTGCAGTGCCGGGGCCAGCCCGACGAGGTCCGCCACGCGCCGGGCGAGCGGCATCCCGAGCACCGCGGCCAGCCTGGGCGCGAGCCACGCCCGCCGGCTGCCGTGCAGCAGTGCGGCGAGGACGCCCGAGAGCCTCGCGTCGCCCGTGGCGCCCGCGACCTCCAGCCTGCCGAGGGCCGCCGCGTCGCCGCCGGGCACCCCGAGCGCGGCGGTCAGCGCCGCCGCGTCGGCGGGGGCGCCCGAACGCACCGTCCACAGCGCGGCGTTCGGGCCGAGCCCGTTCGCCACGACGGCCGCGTGCATCCAGTGCGTATCCGTCTGCACATGACCGGCGCGCACCCACTTGGCCACGCGCACCCCGAACTCCTCGGCGGGGAACCCCTCGGCGGTCCGGACGACGTACCCCTCCTGCCGCGTGAGGTCGAGCCTGAGCGCGCGCAGCTCCCGCTCGGCCCGCGCGGCGGTCTCGTCCAGGAATCCCCGCCACAGCACGCGCGGCACGGGAATGCCGAGCTCCCGCAGAAACGCCACGGTCCGGTCCCAGCCGAGGCAGTGCCCCTCGGCGTCCCACACGGAGAAGCCGTAGAAGTAGCCGTCCAGGTCGTCGTACGCGATCGAGTGCCGGGCGTACATGTTCTCGCCGCACACACGCCAGCCCTCGGGGACGGCGTGTCCGATGCGTCCCTGCAGCGCCTTGACCCAGGCCCGGGACGGGTGGTGGGCGGAGTCGAGGGACCGGGCGTGCAGGCCGTCGCGGTACAGGGTGGTGTTCTCGCCGTCGAGCTTCTCGGTGACGACGACCTCGCGCCCCAGCAGCCCGCGCAGGTCGGTGACCCGCAGATCGTCTCCTGTCGCCCCTGGCGACCAGGGCAGATGTCGTGTCCGCGGATAGTGCGTACGCATGTGACCGTTCCCCCGTGATAGCGGCTGCGCGGTCACTGTAAGTGTGCGCCCGGACGGGCTTCGACGGGTTTTCCTCCGCCTGGTGACCGTATCGTCCCGGTATGAGACCCGAACCGGGGCCCGCCCTCAGCGCGACCCTCGTCGCGCTGGCCTTCGCCACCGGCATGATCGAGTCCGTCAGCTTCCTCGCCCTGGGGCCGGTATTCACCGCGATGCAGACCGGCAACGTGCTCTTCCTCGGGTTCGCCGTCGCGGGGGAGGGCGCGTTGTCGCCCGCGGCACCCGCCGTCTCGCTGGCCGGCTTCGCGCTGGGCGCCGTCGCCGGCTCGGCGGTCGAGTCCGCCGCCGCCGCGCGGGGCCGCGGGTGGTTCGTGGCCGCGCTCGGCGGGGAGGCGGTGCTTCTGGGTCTCGCGGTGCTGGTCGCGTGGCGTGCCGGTGTCGACGCCGCGGGCGTGCCCCTCGCGGCACCGCACTTCGCGGTGATCGCCCTCGTGGCCTGCGCCATGGGCGTGCGCAACGTGACGATGCTGCGGGTGCACGTCCCGGAGATGCCCACCACGCTGGCGACCCGGGCGATGGCCGGCCTGTTCGGTGGTCTGCCCCTCACGCCGGCCGCGCGGACCTCCTCCGGTGCCCGGGCCGAGGGCCGCCGCGCCGTCTCGGTCGGCGCGATGTTCGCGGGCGCGCTGGCCGGGGCCTGGCTGCTGCACCAGTCGGTGCACCCCGCGGTGGTGCTGGCCGCACCGGCGGCGCTGGTCCTGGTGCTGCTCGGCTTCTGGGCGGCTGGGAGCGCACGCGTCTCGGAACCGGGCTGAGCGGCGCAGGGCCGGAGGGATCCGGAGGGAGCGGCAGGCGCGGGCGCGCAGCCCTGCCGTGCGGCCCCTGCCAACGGCTTCCGGAGGGCGAACCGCGTGCCGCGGTTTGACACGCAATCCCCGCGGGGTAATCTCTTCGGCTCGATTGGCCAAGGGCCCCGGGCGTGTGGCAGACTGTCCGGGTTGCTCGGTTGAGTGCCGATGCTGCGCGCCTCCCGCCGGGAGGACCGGAAGCGAGTCCCACAGTACTCGTCGATCCCACGCGGGTCGGACGTACGGGAATCTTCCGGGAAGCGTCAGCGGGGTACCGGCCAGGCACCCGGCGGGAGCTCTTCCCCCGGCTCGCGGTCCCTGGGCCCGCACCCCCTTGGTTGGGAAATCCTTCGGGAGATCTTCGTAGAGGGGCTGCGACACGCCCGACCGCGTGGGTCGGCGAAGAGCGCAGGTCCCACCGGGTTCCAGAGCGTTTACGAGAGACAGGACTACGAAGTAGCCATGGCGGGACAGAAGATCCGCATCCGGCTCAAGGCCTACGACCACGAGGTCATCGACTCCTCGGCGAAGAAGATCGTCGAGACGGTGACCCGCACTGGTGCGTCGGTCGCGGGCCCGGTGCCGCTGCCCACTGAGAAGAACGTGTACTGCGTCATCAAGTCGCCGCACAAGTACAAGGACTCGCGCGAGCACTTCGAGATGCGCACGCACAAGCGCCTGATCGACATCCTCGACCCGACGCCCAAGACCGTTGACTCGCTGATGCGCCTGGACCTTCCGGCCGGCGTCGACATCGAGATCAAGCTCTGAGAGGCGCGGAAGAGATGGCTAAGCAGATCAAGGGCGTCCTGGGCGAGAAGCTCGGCATGACCCAGGTCTGGGACGAGAACAACCGTGTCGTCCCGGTGACCGTCGTCAAGGCCGGGCCCTGCGTTGTTACCCAGGTCCGCACGAACGACATCGACGGCTACGAGTCGGTCCAGATCGCCTTCGGCGAGATCGACCCGCGCAAGGTGAACAAGCCCCTCAAGGGCCACTTCGCCAAGGCCGACGTGACCCCGCGCCGCCACCTGGTGGAGCTCCGTACCTCCGACGCCAGCGAGTACACGCTCGGCCAGGAGATCACCGCCGAGGTGTTCGAGTCCGGCGTCAAGGTCGACGTCACGGGCAAGAGCAAGGGCAAGGGCTTCGCCGGTGTCATGAAGCGTCACAACTTCAAGGGCCTCGGCGCCGGTCACGGCACCCAGCGCAAGCACCGCTCTCCCGGTTCCATCGGTGGCTGCGCCACCCCGGGCCGTGTGTTCAAGGGCCTCCGCATGGCGGGCCGTATGGGCAACGAGCGGGTCACCACCCAGAACCTGACCGTTCACGCCGTTGACGCGGAGAAGGGCCTGCTGCTCATCAAGGGCGCGGTTCCTGGTCCGAACGGCGGCCTCGTCCTGGTCCGTACCGCGGCCAAGGGGGCCTGAGGTAACCGATGAGCACCATTGACATCCTTTCGCCGGCAGGCGACAAGGCCGGGACCGTCGAGCTCCCCGCGGAGATCTTCGACGCCAAGGTCAGCGTTCCGCTGATCCACCAGGTCGTCGTCGCGCAGCTGGCCGCTGCCCGCCAGGGCACGCACAAGACCAAGACCCGCGGCGAGGTCCGTGGTGGTGGCAAGAAGCCTTACCGCCAGAAGGGCACCGGCCGCGCCCGCCAGGGTTCGACCCGTGCGCCGCAGTTCGCCGGCGGTGGCGTCGTCCACGGCCCCGTGCCGCGCGACTACTCGCAGCGGACCCCGAAGAAGATGAAGGCCGCCGCCCTGCGCGGTGCCCTCTCGGACCGGGCTCGCCACTCGCGCATCCACGTCGTCTCCGGCGTGGTCGACGGCGCGGCGTCCACGAAGGCCGCCAAGTCCCTGTTCGGCAAGATCTCGGAGCGCAAGAACCTGCTCCTGGTCGCCGAGCGCTCGGACGAGGCCGCGTGGCTGTCCGCCCGCAACCTGCCCCAGGTCCACATCCTGGAGCCGGGCCAGCTGAACACGTACGACGTGCTCGTCTCCGACGACGTGGTCTTCACCCAGGCCGCCTTCGAGTCCTTCGTGTCCGGCCCCAAGGCCGCCAACGACACCGAAGGGAGCGAGGCCTGATGTCCGAGGCCACGATCACCAGCAAGACCTTCACGGACCCGCGCGACATTCTTGTCAAGCCGGTTGTCTCGGAGAAGAGCTACGCGCTGCTGGACGAGAACAAGTACACGTTCGTCGTCGACCCGCGTGCCAACAAGACCCAGATCAAGCAGGCCGTCGAGGCGGTCTTCTCGGTCAAGGTCACCGGGGTCAACACGATCAACCGCCAGGGCAAGCGCAAGCGCACCCGCACCGGTTTCGGCAAGCGCGCCAACACCAAGCGCGCCATCGTGACCCTTGCTGAGGGCGACCGTATCGACATCTTCGGCGGCCCGACCTCCTGACGGAGGTCGAGTCGTCCAGATTTCGGAATAGCTTCCGAGGACTGAGAGACAATGGGTATCCGCAAGTACAAGCCGACGACTCCGGGCCGTCGTGGCTCCAGCGTCGCCGACTTCGTCGAGATCACGCGGTCCACGCCGGAGAAGTCGCTGGTCCGCCCCCTGCACAGCAAGGGCGGCCGTAACAACACCGGTCGTGTGACCGTCCGTCACCAGGGCGGTGGCCACAAGCGCGCCTACCGCGTGATCGACTTCCGTCGTCACGACAAGGACGGCGTGCCGGCCAAGGTCGCTCACATCGAGTACGACCCGAACCGCACCGCGCGCATCGCGCTGCTGCACTACGCAGACGGCGAGAAGCGCTACATCATCGCGCCGCGTGGCCTGAACCAGGGCGACCGTGTCGAGAACGGCCCGGCCGCCGACATCAAGCCCGGCAACAACCTGGCGCTGCGCAACATCCCGGTCGGTACGACCATCCACGCCATCGAGCTGCGGCCCGGCGGCGGCGCGAAGTTCGCCCGCTCCGCGGGTGCCTCCGTGCAGCTGCTGGCGAAGGAGGGCCAGATGGCCCACCTGCGTATGCCGTCCGGCGAGATCCGCCTGGTCGACGTCCGCTGCCGCGCCACCATCGGCGAGGTCGGCAACGCCGAGCAGTCGAACATCAACTGGGGCAAGGCCGGCCGCAAGCGCTGGCTGGGCGTCCGCCCGACCGTTCGCGGTGTGGCGATGAACCCGGTTGACCACCCGCACGGTGGTGGTGAGGGCAAGACCTCCGGTGGTCGCCACCCGGTCTCCCCGTGGGGTCAGAAGGAGGGTCGTACTCGTTCGCCGAAGAAGGCTTCGAACAAGTACATCGTCCGCCGCCGCAAGACGAACAAGAAGCGCTAGGAGCGGGTTTAGATGCCGCGCAGTCTCAAGAAGGGGCCCTTCGTCGACGACCACCTGATCAAGAAGGTGGACGCCCAGAACGAAGCCGGCACCAAGAACGTCATCAAGACCTGGTCCCGTCGCTCGATGATCATCCCGGCCATGCTCGGCCACACGATCGCGGTGCACAACGGCAAGACCCACGTCCCGGTGTTCGTCACCGAGTCCATGGTCGGCCACAAGCTCGGCGAGTTCTCGCCGACTCGCACCTTCCGCGGCCACGTCAAGGACGACCGGAAGTCGAAGCGCCGCTAAAGCGGGGTGGAACGACTAATGACTTACACCGAAGGGACAACCATGGAAGCCAGGGCCCAGGCGCGGTACATCCGCGTCACGCCCATGAAGGCCCGCCGCGTGGTGGACCTCATCCGTGGCATGGATGCCACGGAGGCTCAGGCGGTCCTGCGTTTCGCCCCGCAGGCCGCGAGCGTGCCGGTCGGCAAGGTGCTGGACAGCGCCATTGCCAACGCCGCGCACAACTACGACCACACGGACGCCTCTTCGCTGTTCATCAGCGAGGCGTACGTGGACGAGGGCCCGACCCTGAAGCGGTTCCGTCCGCGTGCTCAGGGCCGTGCCTACCGGATCCGTAAGCGGACCAGCCACATCACCGTGGTCGTCAGCAGCAAGGAAGGAACCCGGTAATGGGCCAGAAGGTAAACCCGCACGGGTTCCGGCTCGGTATCACCACGGACTTCAAGTCCCGCTGGTACGCCGACAAGCTGTACAAGGACTACGTCAAGGAAGACGTCGCCATCCGTCGGATGATGACGTCCGGCATGGAGCGCGCCGGCATCTCGAAGGTTGAGATCGAGCGCACCCGTGACCGTGTGCGGGTGGACATCCACACCGCGCGTCCCGGCATCGTCATCGGCCGTCGTGGCGCCGAGGCCGACCGCATCCGCGGCGACCTCGAGAAGCTCACGGGCAAGCAGGTCCAGCTGAACATCCTCGAGGTCAAGAACCCCGAGGTCGACGCTCAGCTCGTGGCCCAGGCCGTTGCCGAGCAGCTGTCCTCCCGCGTCTCCTTCCGCCGTGCCATGCGCAAGAGCATGCAGTCGGCCATGAAGGCGGGCGCCAAGGGCATCAAGATCCAGTGTGGCGGCCGTCTCGGCGGCGCCGAGATGTCCCGCTCGGAGTTCTACCGCGAGGGCCGTGTGCCCCTGCACACGCTCCGCGCGAACGTCGAGTACGGCTTCTTCGAGGCCAAGACCACCTTCGGCCGCATCGGCGTGAAGGTCTGGATCTACAAGGGCGACGTCAAGAACATCGCCGAGGTCCGCGCCGAGAACGCTGCTGCCCGCGCCGGCAACCGCCCGGCCCGTGGCGGCGCCGACCGCCCGGCCCGTGGTGGCCGCGGTGGCGAGCGTGGCGGTCGCGGTCGCAAGCCGCAGCAGGCTGCTGCTGCCGAGGCCCCCAAGGCCGAGGCCGCTGCCGCCGCTCCGGCTGAGAGCACCGGAACGGAGGCCTGACCGAAATGCTGATCCCCCGTAGGGTCAAGCACCGCAAGCAGCACCACCCGAAGCGCAGCGGTATGTCCAAGGGTGGTACGCAGGTTGCGTTCGGCGAGTACGGCATCCAGGCCCTCACTCCGGCGTACGTGACCAACCGCCAGATCGAGGCGGCTCGTATCGCGATGACCCGCCACATCAAGCGTGGCGGCAAGGTCTGGATCAACATCTACCCGGACCGCCCGCTGACCAAGAAGCCTGCCGAGACCCGCATGGGTTCCGGTAAGGGTTCCCCGGAGTGGTGGATCGCGAACGTCAAGCCCGGTCGGGTGATGTTCGAACTGTCCTACCCGAACGAGAAGATTGCTCGTGAGGCGCTCACCCGCGCTGCTCACAAGCTTCCGATGAAGTGCCGCATCGTTCGGCGCGAGGCAGGTGAGGCGTGATGTCGGCCGGAACCAAGGCGTCCGAGCTGCGCGAGCTGGGCAACGAGGAGCTTGTTGCCAAGCTTCGCGAGGCCAAGGAAGAGCTGTTCAACCTCCGCTTCCAGGCGGCGACCGGTCAGCTCGAGAACCACGGCCGGCTGAAGGCCGTCCGCAAGGACATCGCCCGGATCTACACCCTGATGCGTGAGCGTGAGCTGGGCATCGAGACGGTGGAGAGCGCCTGATGAGCGAGAGCAACGTGACTGAGAACAAGACCGAGCGCGGATTCCGCAAGACCCGTGAGGGTCTGGTCGTCAGCGACAAGATGGACAAGACCGTCGTCGTCGCCGTCGAGGACCGCGTGAAGCACGCGCTGTACGGCAAGGTCATCCGCCGTACGAACAAGCTCAAGGCGCACGACGAGCAGAACGCCGCGGGCGTCGGCGACCGTGTCCTCCTCATGGAGACCCGGCCGCTGTCCGCGACGAAGCGCTGGCGCGTCGTCGAGATCCTCGAGAAGGCCAAGTAATCGCTTGAAGGGGTAACCCTTCGAGTTCGTTCCGCCAGGCTCGGCGGGGGCGTCCGCTGTGACGCCCCCGCCGGGAACCGGCAGACAATCAGGAGATAGACGTGATCCAGCAGGAGTCGCGGCTTCGCGTCGCCGACAACACTGGTGCCAAGGAGATCCTTTGCATCCGTGTTCTCGGTGGCTCGGGCCGCCGCTACGCGGGCATCGGTGACGTCATCGTCGCCACCGTCAAGGATGCGATCCCCGGTGGCAACGTGAAGAAGGGTGACGTCGTCAAGGCGGTCATCGTTCGCACCGTCAAGGAGCGCCGCCGCCAGGACGGCTCGTACATCCGCTTCGACGAGAACGCCGCCGTCATTCTGAAGAACGACGGCGACCCTCGCGGCACCCGTATCTTCGGCCCCGTGGGCCGTGAGCTGCGCGAGAAGAAGTTCATGAAGATCATCTCGCTCGCGCCGGAGGTGCTGTAAGCATGAAGATCAAGAAGGGCGACCTGGTTCAGGTCATCACCGGCAAGGACAAGGGCAAGCAGGGCAAGGTCATCGCGGCCTTCCCCCGCGAGGACCGCGTCCTGGTCGAGGGTGTCAACCGGGTCAAGAAGCACACCAAGGCCGGCCAGACCGCTCGTGGTTCGCAGACCGGCGGCATCGTCACCACCGAGGCCCCCATCCACGTGAGCAACGTTCAGCTCGTCGTGGAGAAGGACGGCAAGAAGGTCGTGACCCGCGTCGGTTACCGCTTCGACGACGAGGGCAACAAGATCCGCGTTGCCAAGCGGACGGGTGAGGACATCTGATGGCTACCACCACCACTCCGCGTCTGAAGACGAAGTACCGCGAGGAGATCGCGGGCAAGCTGCGTGAGGAGTTCTCGTACGAGAACGTCATGCAGGTCCCCGGCCTCGTCAAGATCGTGGTCAACATGGGTGTGGGCGACGCCGCCCGCGACTCCAAGCTGATCGAGGGCGCCATCCGCGACCTCACCACGATCACCGGTCAGAAGCCGGCCGTCACCAAGGCCCGCAAGTCCATCGCGCAGTTCAAGCTGCGTGAGGGTCAGCCGATCGGTGCGCACGTCACCCTCCGTGGCGACCGCATGTGGGAGTTCCTGGACCGCACCCTGTCGCTCGCGCTCCCGCGCATCCGCGACTTCCGTGGTCTGTCCCCCAAGCAGTTCGACGGCCGTGGCAACTACACCTTCGGTCTCACGGAGCAGGTCATGTTCCACGAGATCGACCAGGACAAGATCGACCGTGTCCGGGGTATGGACATCACCGTGGTCACCACGGCGACCAACGACGACGAGGGCCGCGCCCTCCTTCGTCACCTCGGCTTCCCGTTCAAGGAGGCGTGAGCGAGATGGCGAAGAAGGCTCTGATTGCCAAGGCTGCTCGTAAGCCCAAGTTCGGTGTGCGCGCGTACACCCGCTGCCAGCGCTGCGGCCGTCCGCACTCCGTGTACCGCAAGTTCGGCCTGTGCCGCGTGTGCCTTCGTGAGATGGCTCACCGTGGCGAGCTGCCGGGCGTGACCAAGAGCTCCTGGTAATCCCCTCGTTGGGATGACCGGAGTCTCTCGGTAAGCACTGGGTATGGCGGAGGCCCTTCCCTCCATGGCTTAGGCTGGGAGGGTTGGGCGTCCGCCGCCCGTACGCCCGCGGACCAGGTCCGCTATAAACGCTTACTACGCCGTAGGTCCCCGCGCCGCACCCGTCCCGCCCCTGTGTGGGGAGAGGGATGGCGCATACAGGAAACCCCGGCGAGAGAGGCCGAAGGCCAATTCATGACCATGACTGATCCGATCGCAGACATGCTTACGCGTCTGCGGAACGCGAACTCGGCATACCACGACTCCGTGTCGATGCCGCACAGCAAGATCAAGTCGCACATCGCGGAGATCCTCCAGCAGGAGGGTTTCATCACCGGCTGGAAGGTCGAGGACGCCGAGGTCGGCAAGAACCTCGTCCTGGAGCTGAAGTTCGGCCCGAACCGTGAGCGTTCGATCGCCGGCATCAAGCGCATCTCGAAGCCGGGTCTGCGTGTTTACGCGAAGTCCACCAACCTGCCGAAGGTTCTCGGCGGCCTGGGCGTGGCGATCATCTCCACGTCCCACGGTCTCCTGACCGGCCAGCAGGCGCAGAAGAAGGGCGTGGGTGGGGAAGTCCTCGCCTACGTCTGGTAGTCGGGAACGGAGGAAAAGCTCATGTCGCGAATCGGCAAGCTCCCCATCCAGGTTCCCGCCGGTGTGGACGTCACCATCGATGGCCGCACGGTCACCGTGAAGGGTTCCAAGGGCACCCTCACGCACACCGTCGCCGCGCCGATCGAGATCGTCAAGGGTGAGGACGGCGTTCTGAACGTCACCCGCCCCAACGACGAGCGTCAGAACAAGGCCCTCCACGGCCTGTCCCGCACGCTGGTGGCGAACATGATCACCGGTGTGACCCAGGGATACACCAAGGCGCTCGAGATCAGCGGTGTCGGTTACCGCGTTGCCGCGAAGGGCTCCAACCTGGAGTTCCAGCTCGGCTACAGCCACCCGATCCTGGTGGAGGCCCCCGAGGGGATCTCCTTCAAGGTCGAGTCGCCGACCAAGTTCTCGGTCGAGGGCATCGACAAGCAGAAGGTCGGCGAGGTCGCCGCGAACATCCGCAAGCTGCGCAAGCCCGACCCGTACAAGGCCAAGGGCGTGAAGTACGCGGGCGAGGTCATCCGCCGCAAGGTCGGAAAGGCGGGTAAGTAAGCCATGGCATACGGTGTGAAGATCGCCAAGGGCAAGGCCTACAAGGCTGCTGCCATCAAGCGCCGCCACATCCGCGTCCGCAAGAAGGTCTCGGGCACGGCCGAGCGTCCGCGCCTGGTCGTGACGCGCTCGAACCGCCACATGGTCGCCCAGGTCATCGACGACATCAAGGGTCACACCCTGGCGTCGGCGTCGACCCTGGACACCTCCATCCGGGGTGGCGAGGGCGACAAGTCCGCGCAGGCCAAGCAGGTCGGCGCCCTGGTCGCCGAGCGTGCCAAGGCCGCCGGTGTCGAGGCTGTCGTGTTCGACCGTGGTGGCAACCAGTACGCCGGGCGCATCGCCGCCCTGGCGGACGCCGCCCGCGAAGCCGGGCTCAAGTTCTGAGCCTGCCGTAGCTAGCGGATAAAGAGAGAGGTAATTCCAATGGCTGGACCCCAGCGCCGCGGAAGCGGTGCCGGTGGCGGCGAGCGGCGGGACCGGAAGGGCCGTGACGGCGGCGCAGCTGCCGCCGAGAAGACCGCGTACGTTGAGCGCGTTGTCGCGATCAACCGCGTCGCCAAGGTTGTGAAGGGTGGTCGTCGCTTCAGCTTCACCGCGCTGGTCGTGGTGGGCGATGGTGACGGCACCGTCGGCGTCGGATACGGCAAGGCCAAGGAGGTGCCGGCCGCCATCGCCAAGGGTGTGGAGGAGGCCAAGAAGCACTTCTTCAAGGTCCCCCGCATCCAGGGCACCATCCCGCACCCGATCCAGGGCGAGAAGGCTGCCGGCGTCGTTCTGCTGAAGCCGGCTTCCCCCGGTACCGGTGTTATCGCCGGTGGCCCGGTGCGTGCCGTGCTCGAGTGCGCGGGCGTGCACGACATCCTGTCGAAGTCGCTCGGCTCGGACAACGCGATCAACATCGTGCACGCGACCGTGGCGGCCCTGAAGGGCCTGCAGCGTCCCGAGGAGATCGCGGCCCGCCGCGGTCTGCCGCTCGAGGACGTCGCCCCCGCGGCTCTGCTGCGTGCGCGTGCGGGAGCGGGTGCGTAATGGCTCGCCTCAAGATCACGCAGACGAAGTCGTACATCGGCAGCAAGCAGAACCACCGCGACACGCTGCGTTCGCTTGGCCTCAAGCGGGTCAACGACGTGGTCGTCAAGGAGGACCGTCCCGAGTTCCGCGGCATGGTGCACACCGTCCGCCACCTCGTGACGGTCGAGGAGGTCGACTGACATGGCGGAGCAGAACCCGCTGAAGGTCCACAACCTCCGTCCCGCCCCCGGCGCCAAGACCGCCAAGACCCGTGTCGGTCGTGGTGAGGCGTCGAAGGGTAAGACGGCCGGTCGTGGTACCAAGGGCACCAAGGCCCGTTACCAGGTTCCGCAGCGCTTCGAGGGTGGGCAGATGCCCCTCCACATGCGGCTGCCGAAGCTCAAGGGCTTCAAGAACCCGTTCCGCACCGAGTACCAGGTCGTGAACCTGGACAAGCTGGCCGCCCTGTACCCGCAGGGTGGCGAGGTCACCGTCGCCGACCTGGTCGACAAGGGTGCCGTGCGCAAGAACAGCCTCGTCAAGGTCCTGGGCCAGGGCGAGATCTCCGTGGCGCTGCAGGTGACGGTCGACGCCGTCTCCGGCTCCGCCAAGGAGAAGATCGCCGCCGCCGGCGGCACCGTCACCGAGCTCGTCTGAGACGACTCGATGGCCTGAACATCCAGCCGGGGATGCCTTCCAAATGGGGCATCCCCGGTTGGTCGTTCCTAGGGGGGCATGGTCGCCGGTAAGGTGGCGTGCACTGTTAACTTCAGCCCGGTGTGCCTACCCGGCAAACCGTGCGGATACGTATTCGTCGATCCTCAAGACCGTCACCTCTGACGCAGAAGCGCGGGGGTCGCAGGAGGCACCGTGCTCACCGCGTTCGCCCGGGCGTTCAAGACGCCCGACCTGCGCAAGAAGCTCCTGTTCACGCTGGCCATCATCGTGCTGTACCGCCTCGGGTCGCACATTCCGGTCCCGGGCGTGGACTATCAGAACGTTCAGATCTGTGTGGATGCGGCCCAGAAGGGCAACAACAGCCTCTTCGGGCTGGTGAACATGTTCAGCGGCGGGGCGCTGCTGCAGATCACCATTTTTGCGCTGGGCATCATGCCGTACATCACGGCGAGCATCATCCTTCAGCTGCTGACCGTGGTGATCCCACGGCTCGAGGCCCTCAAGAAGGAGGGCCAGTCCGGCACGGCGAAGATCACGCAGTACACGCGCTACCTGACCGTCGCGCTCGCCGTCCTCCAGGGCACCGGCCTGGTGGCAACCGCCCGCAGCGGCGCGCTGTTCAGCGGCTGCACGGTGGCCGACCAGATCGTTCCCGACCAGTCGATCTTCACCACCGTCGTGATGGTGGTCACGATGACCGCCGGCACCGCCGCCGTCATGTGGCTCGGT
Organism: Streptomyces sp. NPDC049597; assembly: GCF_040675505.1. Classification (NCBI taxonomy): domain Bacteria; kingdom Bacillati; phylum Actinomycetota; class Actinomycetes; order Kitasatosporales; family Streptomycetaceae; genus Streptomyces; species Streptomyces sp. NPDC049597. The sequence continues at coordinate 106,867 of NZ_JBFAOY010000004.1, read as the reverse complement.
GAGCTCATCACCGACCGCGGCATCGGCAACGGCATGTCCATCCTGATGTTCATCTCGATCGCCGCCGGCTTCCCGGGCGCCCTGTGGGCCATCAAGGAGAGCGGCAAGCTCGCGGGCGGGTGGATCGAGTTCGGCACGGTCATCCTGATCGGCTTCGTGATGGTCGGCCTCGTCGTCTTCGTCGAGCAGGCCCAGCGCCGCATCCCGGTGCAGTACGCGAAGCGCATGATCGGCCGCAGGTCGTACGGCGGTACGTCCACATACATCCCGCTCAAGGTGAACCAGGCAGGTGTGATTCCTGTCATCTTCGCGTCGTCGCTGCTGTACATCCCGGCGCTCGTCGCGCAGTTCTCGAACTCCAACGCGGGCTGGAAAACCTGGATCGAAGCCCACTTCGTGAAGGGTGACCACCCCTACTACATCGCTACGTACTTCCTCCTGATCGTGTTCTTCGCCTTCTTCTATGTGGCGATCTCGTTCAACCCCGAGGAAGTCGCGGACAACATGAAGAAGTATGGTGGCTTCATCCCGGGTATCCGGGCTGGTCGTCCTACTGCCGAGTACCTGAGCTACGTGCTCAACAGGATCACTTGGCCGGGCTCGCTGTACCTGGGTCTGATTGCTCTTGTTCCGACGATGGCGTTGGCAGGCTTCGGAGGCGCGAACCAGAACTTCCCGTTCGGCGGGACGAGCATCCTCATCATCGTGGGTGTGGGTCTGGAGACCGTGAAGCAGATCGAGAGCCAGCTCCAGCAGCGCAATTACGAAGGGTTCCTCCGCTGATGCGAATCGTCCTTGTCGGACCGCCCGGTGCCGGGAAGGGAACGCAGGCCGCGTACCTTGCCAAGAACCTGTCGATCCCGCACATCTCCACGGGCGACCTCTTCCGTGCCAACATCTCCCAGGGCACGGAACTGGGCAAGCAGGCCAAGTCGTACATGGACGCCGGCAACCTGGTCCCCGACGAGGTGACCATCGGGATGGCCAAGGACCGCATGTCCCAGCCCGACGCCGTGAACGGGTTCCTGCTGGACGGCTTCCCGCGCAACGTGGGCCAGGCCGAGGCGCTGGACGGGATGCTGCAGGGCGAGGGCGTCACGCTGGACGCGGTCCTCGACCTGGAGGTCCCCGAGGACGAGGTCGTCAAGCGGATCGCCGGCCGTCGCGTGTGCCGCAACGACAGCGCGCACGTCTTCCACGTCACGTACACCCCGCCGAAGGCCGAGGGTGTCTGCGACGAGTGCGGCGGCGAGCTGTACCAGCGCGACGACGACTCCGAGGAGACGGTGCGCAAGCGGCTCGAGGTCTACCACACGCAGACCGAGCCGATCATCGACTACTACAAGGCCCAGGGCCTGGTGGTCACCATCTCCGCGCTGGGCAAGGTCGCCGACGTGACCGCCCGGGCGATGGAGGCCCTGCAGGAGGACAAGGCCGCACAGGCCTGATCCGGACAGTCTCGAGTACGGCCGCGGTGTCCGACGGACGCCGCGGCCGTATTGTTGATAAGCCCCCGATTCCCGCCGAGAAAGGCGCCCGCCGTAATGGTGCAGATCAAGACCCCCGAGCAGATCGCGAAGATGCGCGAGGCGGGACTGGTCGTCGCCGCCATCCACGCGGCGACCCGCGAGGCCGCGGTGCCCGGCGCCACGACCCGTGACCTGGACGAGGTCGCCCGCAAGGTCATCGCCGACCACGGCGCCAAGTCGAACTTCCTCGGGTACGGCGGCTTCCCCGCGACGATCTGCACCTCGGTGAACGAGGTCGTCGTCCACGGCATCCCCGACGAGAAGACCGTCCTGAAGGACGGCGACATCATCTCCATCGACTGCGGCGCGATCGTCGACGGCTGGCACGGCGACGCCGCGTACACGGCCTTCGTGGGCAGCGGTCACGCCCCGGAGCTCATCGAGCTGTCCCGGGTCACCGAGGAGTCGATGTGGGCCGGCATCGCCGCGATGAAGAACGGCAACCGCCTCGTCGACATCTCCCGCGCCATCGAGACGTACATCCGCCGCCAGCCGCGTCCCGCGACCGGCAAGTACGGGATCATCGAGGACTACGGCGGCCACGGCATCGGCACCGAGATGCACATGGACCCGCACCTGCTGAACTACGTCTCCCGCAAGCGCGGCCGCGGCCCCAAGCTGGTGCCGGGCTTCTGCCTCGCGATCGAGCCGATGGTCTCGCTCGGCACGCCGCTGACCGATGTGCTCGAGGACGACTGGACGGTCGTGACGACCGACGGCACCTGGTCCTCGCACTGGGAGCACTCCGTGGCGCTCACGGAGGAGGGCCCCCTGGTGCTGACGGCCCCCGACGGCGGCAAGGCGAAGCTGGCCGAGCTGGGCGTCACCGCGGCGCCGGACCCCCTGGCCTGACGGCCGGGCTCTTCCCCTCGGCCCCGAGGGCCCGAGGCCTCCTGCGCGCCAGGAGCGTATCGATCTTCTGCGGTGGGCACACTTGCCGGATTCGTCTTTTGGAAGGGCCTGACGTAGACTGATGCGTCGGCTCTCGTGTACCCGTGTGTCCGCACCCGGGGAGGAGAGTCGATCAAGGTAGCCGATTCGAAGGGCGAAGCGTGGCCAAGAAGCAAGGTGCCATCGAAATCGAGGGCACCGTGATCGAGTCCCTCCCGAACGCCATGTTCAAGGTGGAGCTCCAGAACGGTCACAAGGTCCTCGCGCACATCTCCGGCAAGATGCGGATGCACTACATCCGTATCCTCCCGGACGACCGGGTCGTCGTGGAGCTCTCTCCGTATGACCTGACGCGTGGGCGGATCGTCTACCGCTACAAGTAGATCTTGTCGCACCCCCTTCCGCGGGGTGTCGGCACTGACCCGGAGAACCTCACATCCCATGAAGGTCAAGCCGAGCGTCAAGAAGATCTGCGACAAGTGCAAGGTGATCCGCCGTCACGGCCGGGTCATGGTCATCTGCGACAACCTGCGCCACAAGCAGCGCCAGGGCTGACGCACGACCACCTGCACTCGCAGTTCTTCGCGCGACGCACGTAAAAACATGTACATACGCAGAGTCCGCCTGGCCACGGCTGGCGACACCTCCGGTGGAGGCCGGAGACCTGGGCGTACCACCCTTCTCCAAGGGTCGGCGACCACGGAACGGCTTTGCGGAAGACCTCCGACTACAACAGGAGCCATGAATGGCACGCCTTGAAGGCGTTGACCTCCCGCGCGACAAGCGTATTGAGGTCGCCCTCACCTACGTCTTCGGCATCGGGCGCACCCGGTCCAAGGAGACCCTCGCCGCCACCGGTGTCGACCCCAACATCCGCGTTCGTGACCTGGCCGAAGAGGACCTCGTCAAGATTCGCGAGTACGTGGACGTCAACTTCCAGACCGAAGGTGACCTCCGCCGCGACATCCAGGCGAACATCCGCCGCAAGGTCGAGATCGGCTGCTACCAGGGTCTGCGCCACCGTCGCGGCCTGCCGGTCCACGGCCAGCGCACCAGCACGAACGCGCGCACCCGCAAGGGCCCGCGTCGCGCCATCGCCGGTAAGAAGAAGCCGGGCAAGAAGTAGTCCGCAGCGGACGACTGTCCACGGTCTTCGCTGTAGGACCGACCACCTCCCGTAGGAGTTATAGATGCCCCCCAAGGGTCGTCAGGGCGCTGCCAAGAAGGTGCGCCGCAAGGAAAAGAAGAACGTCGCTCACGGCCACGCCCACATCAAGAGCACGTTCAACAACACGATCGTGTCCATCACGGACCCGACCGGCAACGTGATCTCCTGGGCCTCCGCCGGCCACGTCGGCTTCAAGGGCTCGCGCAAGTCCACCCCCTTCGCCGCGCAGATGGCCGCCGAGTCGGCCGCCCGCCGCGCGCAGGAGCACGGCATGCGCAAGGTCGACGTCTTCGTCAAGGGTCCCGGCTCCGGCCGTGAGACCGCGATCCGCTCCCTCCAGGCCACCGGCCTCGAGGTCGGCTCGATCCAGGACGTCACCCCCACGCCCCACAACGGCTGCCGTCCGCCGAAGCGCCGCCGCGTCTGACGCACGGCCGCTGCCTGCGTGACCAGGGTTTCCGGGCGGTACGACCCTTTGGGGGCGTACCGCCCGTACCCTGTATCAGAGGACGTCAAATAGCGGGCGTCCACGACTGAAGGAAACACACCATGCTGATCGCTCAGCGCCCCTCGCTGACCGAAGAGGTTGTCGACGAATACCGCTCGCGGTTCGTCATCGAGCCGCTGGAGCCGGGCTTCGGCTACACGCTCGGCAACTCCCTGCGCCGTACGCTCCTCTCCTCGATCCCGGGTGCGGCGGTCACGTCCATCCGCATCGACGGTGTCCTGCACGAGTTCACCACCGTGCCGGGCGTCAAGGAGGACGTCACCGACCTCATCCTCAACATCAAGCAGCTGGTCGTCTCCTCGGAGCACGACGAGCCGGTCGTGATGTACCTGCGCAAGCAGGGTCCCGGCCTGGTCACCGCTGCTGACATCGCCCCGCCGGCCGGTGTCGAGGTGCACAACCCCGACCTGGTGCTCGCCACGCTGAACGGCAAGGGCAAGCTGGAGATGGAGCTGACCGTCGAGCGCGGTCGCGGCTACGTCTCCGCCGTGCAGAACAAGCAGGTGGGCCAGGAGATCGGCCGCATCCCGGTCGACTCCATCTACTCGCCGGTGCTCAAGGTCACTTACAAGGTCGAGGCGACCCGAGTCGAGCAGCGCACCGACTTCGACAAGCTGATCGTCGACGTCGAGACCAAGCAGGCCATGCGCCCGCGCGACGCCATGGCGTCCGCCGGCAAGACCCTGGTCGAGCTGTTCGGCCTGGCCCGTGAGCTCAACATCGACGCCGAGGGCATCGACATGGGCCCGTCCCCCACGGACGCCGCCCTGGCCGCCGACCTCGCGCTGCCGATCGAGGAGCTCGAGCTCACCGTCCGTTCGTACAACTGCCTCAAGCGTGAGGGCATCCACTCCGTGGGTGAGCTCGTGGCGCGCTCCGAGGCCGACCTCCTCGACATCCGCAACTTCGGTGCGAAGTCGATCGACGAGGTCAAGGCGAAGCTGGCCGGCATGGGCCTGGCCCTCAAGGACAGCCCGCCCGGATTCGACCCGACCGCCGCCGCCGACGCCTTCGGCGCCGACGACGACACGGACGCCGGGTTCGTCGAGACCGAGCAGTACTGAGTGCCTCCCGGTGCGGGTGGCGGGTCGTGAGGTCCGCCGCCCGCACCGGGCGGACTCGGCCGTGGGCGCACTGCCCCCGGCACCCGGGCTCCGGCCCGGGACTGGACTTCCCCGGTTCGTCCGGGGCCCGCGAGGGGCTCGCCCCTCGCACACCCTCCGGCGACCGCCAGGAGGGAACTGACACCGGTACCTGACACGGCCGGTGCAGATCACAAGGAGAAACCCCATGCCGCGTCCCACCAAGGGAGCCCGTTTCGGCGGCAGCGCCGCGCACGAGAAGCTGCTTCTCGCGAACCTGGCGAAGTCGCTGTTCGAGCACGGCCGCATCACCACGACCGAGGCGAAGGCCCGCCGCCTGCGTCCGGTCGCCGAGCGCCTGATCACCAAGGCGAAGAAGGGCGACATCCACAACCGTCGCCTGGTGCTGCAGACCATCACGGACAAGGGCGTCGTGCACACCCTGTTCACCGAGATCGCTCCGCGTTACGCCGAGCGTCCCGGCGGCTACACCCGCATCACGAAGATCGGCAACCGTCGTGGCGACAACGCCCCGATGGCCGTGATCGAGCTGGTCGAGGGTGAGATCGCGAAGAAGGCCACCGTCGCCGAGGCCGAGGCCGCCACCAAGCGTGCGGTCAAGGAGTCCGAGGCGAAGGCCGAGGAGGCCAAGGTCGAGGAGACCGAGGCAGCCGAGGCTCCGGCCGAGGAGACCAAGGAGGCCTGAGCCGCGTATCCGTGGCGCAGGTCTTCGGGCGGGCCCGTATCCCTTGGGGATGCGGGCCCGCCCTCATGAAGGAAGGGATCGCGTGAGCGACGAGGTGGAGCCCGGCTTCGTGCGGGTGCGGCTGGATCTGTCGTACGACGGGAGGGACTTCTCCGGCTGGGCCAAGCAGGCACGCGGGCAGCGGACCGTGCAGGGCGAGATCGAGGACGCGCTGCGTACGGTGACGCGGTCCTCCGTGACGTACGAGCTGACGGTCGCCGGGCGCACGGACGCCGGGGTGCACGCGCGGGGGCAGGTGGCGCACGTGGACCTGCCCGAGGAGCTGTGGGCCGAACACCGGGACAAGCTCCTGAAGCGGCTGGCGGGCCGGCTGTCGAAGGACGTGCGCGTGTGGAGCGTGGCCGAGGCCCCGGCGGGCTTCAACGCGCGGTTCTCCGCGATCTGGCGCCGTTACGCGTACCGCGTGACCGACGATCCCGGCGGTGTCGATCCGCTGCTGCGCGGCCATGTGCTGTGGCACGACTGGCCGCTGGACGTCGGCGCGATGAACGCGGCGGCCGAGCGGCTGGTCGGGGAGCACGACTTCGCGGCGTACTGCAAGAAGCGCGACGGCGCGACGACGATCCGCACCCTGCAGGAGCTGCGCTGGGAGCGGCTGCCGTCCGGGATCCTGGAGGCCACGGTCAAGGCCGACGCCTTCTGCCACAACATGGTGCGCTCGCTGGTCGGCGCGCTGCTGTTCGTGGGCGACGGGCACCGGCCGGTGGAGTGGCCGGCCAAGGTGCTCGCGGCGGGCGTGCGGGACTCTGCGGTGCACGTCGTGCGGCCGCACGGTCTGACGCTGGAGGAAGTGGGCTACCCCGCCGACGAGTTGCTGGCCGCCCGCAACAAGGAGGCCCGCAACAGGCGGTCGTTGCCGGGCGCGGCGGGCTGCTGCTGATTCGGCCTCATGAAGGGGGCGGGCACCCGGTTGGGCGTCCGCCCCCTTCTGTGTCGAGAGGCGGGCTCAGGCGGTGGGATGCCTGCGGGCCCAGAGCCAGAGGCCGCCGCCCAGCGTCACGGCCAGAGCGGCGAGCGAGCCGACCGCCAGGGCGGACGAGCCGGTGGAGGCCAGCTTTCCGCCGGCCACGGGAGTGCCGGTGGCCGTTGGCTGCGGGGTGCTCGTGGTGCTCGGCGTGGCGGCCGGGGCGGTCGCTGTGCCGCTCGGCGACGGAGAGGTGGTCGGGCTGGCGCTCGGGCTGGCGCTCGGGGAGGGGCTGCCGGTGCCGTCACCGGTCACGTCGAAGACCAGCAGTGCGGAATTGTTCGCCGGGGTGTTGTCGAAGGCGGAGAGCGACATGTGGTGGTGAATGGACCGCGTCGTCCACTTGACCTCGCCCTTGAGCGTGCCGGGCCCGACGCCGTCGTCGATCTTCAGGGTGGCCTTGACGGTGCCGCTGTCGCCCGCGAGCAGCTGCCAGCCCCTGGGGCCGCAGCTGTACCAGACCTCGCCCTTCTCGCCGCCGGCTTCGGGATCCGCCTCGGTGATCTCCCGGCACGGCGAGTCCACCATGGTCACGCCCTTGGGGACCGTGATCTCGACGGTGCCCACGGTGCTGGAGTCCCAGGGCTCGGAGATGGTCGCCGGCCCGTTGTTCCGCCAGGTCGCCTCCACCGTGACCGTGCCGCCCGGCACACCGGCCGCCGTGTCACCGGTGACGCTGAAGTCCGCCGTGTTGCCATGGGTGTTGACGGCGTCCTCGGTCGGGGACTCCGTGAAGGTCCGGGTCTCGGTCAGCGTCAGTTCGGGACCGCTGCCGGGCCGGTACGTCCTGTCCCCGCGCGCCTTCTCGCGAAGCGCGGGGGTGTCGGGCTGGGCCTCGATGATCCAGAAGTCCGTGTAGGCCTCGGGTGTGGTGGTCAGATGGAGGAGCTGGTCGGTCTGGTACGCCTTGCCGGGCTCGAAGACACCCTTGAAGGAGCAGATCGCGAACCGGGTGGAATAGCCGCTGCGCTTCTCGGCGTACTCGCAGTTCGAGAACGTCTCCGGGAACCGCAGACCGGGGGCGGTCCTGAGGATCAGCATCGCGTTCTCGACCGGCTTGTCGGTGCGGTTCTTGAACGCGATGTGCAGCGGCTGCTCGTCCCCGACCGTGCTCTCCTTGTTGATCGTGAAGTTGCCGACGAGGAGGTCGTTCTCACCGGGGAGCGTGTCGGCCCCGGCCTGGACGGCCGTCCCGAGGGCCAGCAGTGTCCCGGCCGCCACCACACCCAGCACGCGGCGCGTACCTGCGGCTGTACCGAACGTCATGTTCCCCACCCGTCCCGTCTCCGTCCAGGAGCCGAAGCGGCTCCGGGTGTTGGATCGCCGGAGGCGTCCGGAAGTTGCCGTGGGGCAGATCACGGATCGGCAAAGGGCGCCTCGGTGACGGTGATGCGGCGGCGGGAACGCCTGACGGGGCAGGGGGTGGGCGGCGGCCCACCCCTTGGTCACTGCGCCGGTGCCGTCGCGGCGGCCGATGCCTGGGCCTCGCCGCGGCGCACGATCTGGCGGAACGCGAACTCGCCGATGTCGTCCCCGGAGCGGTACGCCTTGGCGTCACCGGTCGTCACGGACTTGGCCTTCGTGTAGCCGGTGATGGTGAAGTAGGCGTAGCGGCCGTAGGAGTTGTACGTGTTCCGGCAGACCGGGCCGCCCTTGCAGAACGTGGGGACGCCTGCGCCGGGCAGCGGAGCGATGCCGCCCTTGGCCTGCTGGACGACCGTCTTGGCCTTCGCCTCGTTCGGGAAGGTCGCGACACCGACGGTGACCGCGATGCCGTCCTTGAGGTAGGTGGCGCGGAAGACCTGTTCGCAGCCGTGCGTCTCCAGGACCGGGCCGAGGGCGCCGCTGGTGACGGAGGCGCAGTTGCCGGTGCGGGACGTGGCGCCCTTGGTGTAGACGCGGTCGCCGTCACCCATCGTCAGCTTCTTGCCGGGGAAGAGGGTTTCGGCGCTGAGCGGCGCCGTGTCCTTCTTGCGGTCGGAGACGAAGTCCTTCGGGTTCGGCGGTGGCAGGGGCACCACCGAGGAGAAGGACGGCTGCGGCTGGGTGGTGTCCTGCGGCAGTGTGGGCGCGGTGGGCAGGGTGCTGCTCTTGTCGGACGCGCTGTTGCCGCCGTCGTTGTTCGACGAGACGATCGCGGTCGCGACGATCCCGGCGATGAGCGCGGTGGCGAGCGCGCCGCCGCCGACCATCAGCCAGCGCTTGCGGCGGGCGCGGGCGGCGGAGGCGTCGGCGAGCGCGGCCCAGTCAGGGGTGCCCGAGTCCGCGCCGTACTGGCCGCGGACGCTGCCGTACGGGTCCTGGCCGTACGGATCCTGCCCGTACCGGCCCTGGTTGTACGGGTCCTGGTTGTACGGATCCTGGTTCTGTCCGCCGGAACCCCACTGAGGTCCCCCCTGCCCAAAGCTCATGCCGCGCATCCTAAACCTGTTGGGCAAGGGCGGTACGGGCGGTGAGAATCGACCCATGGGACACGTAGAGGCCGCGCATCTGGAGTACTACCTACCGGACGGGCGGGTGCTGCTCGGTGACGCGTCCTTCCGTGTCGGGGAAGGCACCGTGGCCGCGCTGGTGGGGGCCAACGGCGCGGGCAAGACCACGCTGCTGCGGATCATCGCGGGCGAACTGCAGCCGCACGGCGGCTCGGTGAGGGTCAGCGGCGGCCTCGGGGTGATGCAGCAGTTCGTCGGTTCCGTGAGAGACGAGCGCACGGTCCGGGACCTGCTGGTGTCGGTGGCGCAGCCGCGGATCCGTCAGGCGGCGGCCGCGGTGGACGCGGCCGAGCACCTGATCCTGACGGTCGACGACGAGGCCGCGCAGATGGCTTACGCGCAGGCGCTGAGCGACTGGGCGGAGGCGCGCGGCTACGAGGCCGAGACCGTCTGGGACATGTGCACCACGGCGGCGCTCGGCGTCCCGTACGAGAAGGCGCAGTGGCGCCAGGTGCGGACGCTGTCCGGGGGCGAGCAGAAGAGGCTGGTGCTGGAGGCGCTGCTGCGCGGTCCGGACGAGGTGCTGCTGCTGGACGAGCCGGACAACTATCTGGACGTGCCGGGCAAGCGATGGCTGGAGGACCGGCTGAAGGAGACCCGCAAGACGGTCCTGTTCGTCTCCCACGACCGCGAGCTGCTGTCGCGGGCGGCCGAGCGGATCGTGGCCGTGGAGCCGGGGCCGGCGGGGTCGGACGTGTGGGTGCACGGCGCGGGCTTCGGCACGTTCCACGCGGCGCGCAAGGAGAGGTTCGCGAGGTTCGAGGAGCTGAAGCGCCGCTGGGAGGAGAAGCACGCGCAGCTGAGGAAGCTCGTGCTCAGCCTGCGGCAGGCGGCGTCGGTCAGCCATGAGCTGGCGTCGCGGTACGCGGCGGCTCAGACGCGGCTGCGGAAGTTCGAGGAGGCGGGACCGCCGCCGGAGCCGCCGCGCGAGCAGGACATCCGGATGCGGCTGCGGGGCGGCCGGACGGGCGTGCGGGCGCTGACCTGCACCGGTCTGGAGTTGACCGGCCTGATGAAGCCGTTCTCGCTGGAGGTCTTCTACGGGGAACGGGTGGCGGTGCTCGGCTCGAACGGCTCGGGCAAGTCGCACTTCCTGCGGCTGCTGGCCGGTGACCTGGTCGCGCACACGGGGGAGTGGAAGCTGGGGGCGCGGGTGGTGCCCGGCCACTTCGCCCAGACCCACTCACACCCCGAGCTGCTGGGCCGCACGCTCGTCGACATCCTGTGGACGGAGCACGCGAAGGACCGGGGCGGCGCGATGTCGGCGCTGCGGCGCTACGAGCTGGAGCGCCAAGGGGACCAGCCCTTCGAGAAACTGTCCGGCGGCCAGCAGGCGCGCTTCCAGATCCTGCTGCTGGAGCTGTCGGGCACGACGGCGCTGCTCCTGGACGAGCCCACGGACAACCTGGACCTGGAGTCGGCGGAGGCGCTGCAGCGGGGCCTGGAGGCGTACGAGGGCACGGTGCTGGCGGTGACGCACGACAGGTGGTTCGCCCGTTCGTTCGACCGGTATCTGGTGTTCGGCTCGGACGGGGTGGTGCGGGAGACGCCGGAGCCGGTCTGGGACGAGCGCCGGGTGGAGCGGGCCCGGTAGCGCCGCCCGGCCGTCCCGGCCCGGGGGGCGGGGGCGTTTTGACCATGCGCGGGGGGCAGCGGTATTCTTCTGGTTCGTTATGCGTATTGGCTTGCTCTATCTCACGTGAGAGGCCCTTACGCCGGTCCACCGGGCCGATGACCAGCGGCAGGCATTCGGGTTGCGTCCCCGCATGCCGCCACGGCTGTCGTGATCGTCCGGGTGGCCTTGTCAGGACCTCCATCACTGAAGAAGCGAAGGCTACGACCGTGCGTACGTACAGCCCCAAGCCCGGCGATGTGACGCGCCAGTGGCACATCATCGACGCGCAGGACATCGTCCTGGGCCGTCTGGCGACCACCGCCGCTACCCTTCTCCGGGGCAAGCACAAGCCGATCTACGCCCCCCACGTCGACGCTGGTGACTTCGTCATCATCATCAACGCGGAGAAGGTGCACCTGTCCGGCAACAAGCGGACCCAGAAGATGGCGTACCGCCACTCCGGCTACCCGGGTGGTCTGCGTTCCGTCCGCTACGACGAGCTGCTCGAGAAGAGCCCCGAGAAGGCCATCGAGAAGGCCGTCAAGGGCATGCTCCCCAAGAACAGCCTGGGCCGTCAGATGCTCTCGAAGCTGAAGGTCTACGCGGGCGAGAACCACCCGCACGCTGCCCAGCAGCCGGTCCCGTTCGAGATCACCCAGGTCGCGCAGTAAGTCCGGCCACCCCCTAAGACGAAAAGAATCTGAGGAGAATCGTGGCTGAGACCACCGCCGAGACCCCGCTCGAAGAGGTTGACGTCGAGCAGTACACCACCGAGACCGAGGTTCCGGTCGAGGGTGAGTACACCTCCGAGTCCCTGGCTTCCCGCTTCGGCGACCCGCAGCCGGCCGCCGGCCTGGGCCGCCGCAAGAACGCCATCGCCCGCGTCCGGATCGTTCCGGGCACCGGCAAGTGGAAGATCAACGGCCGCACCCTTGAGGACTACTTCCCCAACAAGGTGCACCAGCAGGAAGTCAACGAGCCCTTCAAGGTGCTCGAGCTCGACAACCGCTACGACGTCATCGCCCGCATCTCGGGTGGCGGCGTCTCCGGTCAGGCCGGTGCCCTGCGCCTCGGCGTGGCCCGCGCGCTGAACGAGGCGGACGTGGACAACAACCGCGGTCCGCTGAAGAAGGCCGGCTTCCTCTCCCGCGACGACCGTGCGGTCGAGCGCAAGAAGGCCGGTCTCAAGAAGGCCCGCAAGGCTCCGCAGTACAGCAAGCGCTAAAACGCACGCTGGCCTGTACACGCTGGTACGGCTTCTGTACGGCTTCACGTTCGCCCCGGCGGCACTCCGTGCTGCCGGGGCGTTCGTCTATCGACCCGACGGACATCGGCCCGACGACCTCGGGCGTATTGACGAATTCGAGTATTCAGCTTCTTCGGAGGACAACTGTGGGACGACTCTTCGGAACGGACGGTGTACGCGGTGTGGCCAACGCGGACCTGACGGCAGAGCTCGCGCTCGGCCTGTCGGTCGCCGCGGCGCACGTGCTTGCCGAGGCGGGCACCTTCGCGGGCCATCGCCCGACCGCGGTGGTCGGACGCGACCCTCGTGCCTCCGGAGAGTTCCTGGAGGCGGCCGTCGTGGCCGGCCTCGCCAGCGCCGGCGTCGACGTGCTGCGCGTCGGCGTGCTGCCCACCCCCGCGGTGGCGTACCTCACCGGTGCGCTCGGCGCCGACCTCGGCGTGATGCTCTCCGCCAGCCACAACGCCATGCCGGACAACGGCATCAAGTTCTTCGCGCGCGGCGGCCACAAGCTCGCCGACGAGCTGGAGGACCGGATCGAGCAGGTCTACGAGCAGCACCGCACCGGTGAGCCGTGGGACCGCCCGACCGGCGCGGGCGTGGGCCGGGTGACGGACTACGACGAGGGCTTCGACAAGTACGTCGCCCACCTCATCGCGGTGCTGCCCAACCGCCTCGACGGACTGAAGATCGTCCTCGACGAGGCGCACGGCGCGGCCGCCCGTGTGTCCCCGGAGGCGTTCGCCCGGGCCGGCGCCGAGATCGTCACCATCGGCGCGGAACCGGACGGCCTGAACATCAACGACGGCTGCGGCTCGACGCACCTGGACCTGCTCAAGGCGGCCGTGGTCGAGCACGGCGCCGACCTCGGCATCGCCCACGACGGCGACGCGGACCGCTGCCTCGCCGTGGACGCCGAGGGCAACGAGGTCGACGGCGACCAGATCCTCGCGGTGCTCTCGCTCGCGATGCGCGAGGCGGGCACGCTGCGCGGCAACACCGTCGTCGCCACCGTCATGTCGAACCTGGGCTTCAAGCTGGCGATGGAGCGCGAGGGCGTCGAACTGGTGCAGACCGCGGTCGGCGACCGCTACGTCCTGGAGGCCATGAAGGCGCAGGGCTACGCGCTCGGCGGCGAGCAGTCCGGGCATGTGATCGTCCTGGACCACGCCACCACCGGCGACGGCACACTGACCGGTCTGATGCTGGCGGCCCGGGTCGCCGCGACCGGCCGTTCCCTGGCCGAGCTCGTCGGCGTGATGCAGCGCCTGCCGCAGGTGCTCATCAACGTGCGCGACGTCGACAAGTCCCGGGTGCAGACCTCGGCCGAGCTGGCGCAGGCGGTCGGCGAGGCGGAGCGCGAGCTCGGCGCCACGGGCCGCGTCCTGCTGCGGCCCTCGGGCACGGAGCCGCTGGTGCGGGTCATGGTCGAGGCCGCCGACCTCGAGCAGGCGCAGGCCGTCGCGGGCCGGCTGGCCGACGTGGTGAAGTCGGCGCTCGGCTAGGAGCCGGCGGACATGCTTGGCGAGGGGGCCCGTACGGGGATCACGTACGGGCCCCCTCGCTCCGCGTACGGGCGCCCTTGCGGCTCGCGCGCCACAGTGCCTTCTGCACCAGCAGCGTCAGGGTGCCGGCCAGCACGATGCCGAGCAGGTTCAGCAGCAGCTGCTCCGTGGAGCCCCATGCCTGCTGGTACTCGGAGTAGCTGAACGCCACGGCCGCGTTCGCCGCCGCCGGGACGGTCGTCACCGAGATGGCGACGCCGACCAGCGCACCCGACTTGGCGGAGGTCAGCGAGAGCATCCCCGCCGAGCCGGCGAGGACGGCGACGACGAGCGAGAACTCGTCGGGGGCGTAGATGAAGGCCGTGTTGGGGCGCTCGGCGTCCAGCTTCGAGGCGGAGAACAGGTCCAGCGCGTCCATGACGAAGCTGAATCCCACCGTCAGCAGCATCGCGGCGCCGAAGCCGACGGTCAGCGCGAGGAACGATCGCCACGCGAGCCTCGGCGCGCGCCGCACCAGGGCCGTGCAGAAGCCGGCCAGCGGTCCGAACTCGGGGCCGACCGCCATGGCGCCGACGATCAGGATCGCGTTGTCGAGCACCACGCCGCACGCCGCGATCATCATCGCGAGGGTCAGGAACGCGAGGTAGGTGACGCTGAGCGTCGATTCCTCGTGCGTGGCGTCGGACAGCTGCTCCCACAGGACCGCGTCCGCGCCCTCGCCCGGCGCGTCCCTCTCCGCCTTCTCCGCCCGGGCCGACAGCGACAGCGAGATGTCGTCGACGGCGATGGAGCCGCACTCGTCGATGCCGCGCTCCCGCAGCTCCGCCATGAGCTCGTCCCCGGCCTCCCGCGCCACGTCGCACAGGATCAGGTCGCCCCGGGGATCGCGGGCCGTGTCCGGGAGCACCACGAGATGGGCCGTGCCGACCGTCTTCTCCAGCACGGAGACCACCTCGGCGGTCCGGTCGGCCGGGGCGATGATCCGCAGGTGCAACACGCCGTTCCTCCTAGAGCTTGCGCAGGGACAGGCGCTGCACCTTGTGGTCGGGCCCTTTGCGCAGCACCAGTGTGGCGCGGCCCCGGGTGGGCGCCACGTTCTCCAGCAGATTGGGCCGGTTGATGGTGCGCCACATCGTGCGAGCGTAGTCGAGGGCCTCCTCCTCGGAGACCTGCGTGTACTTCCGGAAGTACGAGAACGGGTTCTGGAAGGCGGTCTCGCGCAGCTTGCGGAACCGGTTGAGGTACCAGGTCTCGATGTCCTCGGCCCGGGCGTCGACGTACACGCTGAAGTCGAAGTAGTCGGCGAGACCCACCCTGGTGCGGCCGTCCTTGCCCGGCAGGGCGGGCTGGAGGACGTTGAGCCCCTCGACGATGAGGATGTCCGGGCGGCGTACGGTCAGCCGCTCGTCGGGGACGATGTCGTAGATCAGGTGGGAGTAGACGGGCGCGGTGACCTCGTCCTTGCCCGCCTTGATGTCGGCGACGAAGCGGGTCAGCGCCCTGCGGTCGTACGACTCGGGGAAACCCTTGCGGGACATCAGCCCCCGGGCCTGGAGCTCCTTCATCGGCAGCAGGAACCCGTCGGTCGTGACGAGCTCGACGCGGGGGTGCTCGGGCCAGCGGGCGAGGAGGGCCTGGAGCAGACGGGCCACCGTGGACTTGCCGACGGCGACGGACCCGGCGACGCCTATGACGAAGGGGGTCCCGCGCTGGGCGCCGTGCCCGTTGCCGGCGTCGCCGAGGAAGGTGTTGAGGGCGCCGCGCAGACCGGCCGTGGCCTGCACGTAGAGGTTCAGCAGCCGGGACAGCGGCAGGTAGACGTCCCGGACCTCGTCCAGGTCTATGACGTCCCCGAGGCCGCGCAGCCGCTCGACCTCCTCGGCGGTCAGCGGCAGCGGCGTTTTCTCGCGCAGGGCGCTCCACTCCGCTCGGGTGAGGTCGACGTACGGGGTCGACGCAGGCTCTGCCCGGCGGTGGGCGCTTCGTGGCGGCGAAGAGATCACACGGTCATTGTCGGGGCTGCGGGGCCACTGTGGGGGGTGGGCTGGGTCACGCGGCGGGGCTCCGCGCCCGTCCGGAATGTCAGTGGCGTGCGTCACAGTTGTCCATGAGGTGGGCGCCGACCCGCGACGTCCGCGAAACCGCGAAGTCACCAGGGGAGTCCCATGACCTATGCGATCCAGGCGGAGGGCCTGGTCAAGCGGTTCAAGGAGACCGAGGCACTGGCGGGGGTGGATCTGGCCGCCCGCACCGGCTCGGTGCTCGGCCTGCTCGGCCCGAACGGGGCGGGAAAGACGACGGCGGTGCGGATCTTCGCCACCCTGCTGTCCCCCGACGGCGGCCGGGCGACGGTGGCCGGTCACGACGTCGTCCGGGAGGCGGGCCTCGTGCGCTCCCTGATCGGCCTGACCGGTCAGTACGCGGCCGTCGACGAGAATCTGACCGGCACGGAGAATCTGCTGCTCATAGGGCGCCTGCTGGGTCTGCCGAGGCGTGAGGCGAAGGCCCGCGCGGCCGAGCTGCTGGAGCGGTTCCAGCTCACCGACGCGGCGGGCCGGGCCACGAAGACGTTCTCCGGCGGCATGCGGCGGCGCCTGGACCTCGCGGCGAGCCTGGTCGGCCGGCCCAGCATCCTCTTCCTCGACGAGCCGACGACCGGCCTGGACCCGCACAGCCGCGGCGAGTTGTGGGACATGCTGCGCGCCCTGGTCGCCGACGGGGCCACCGCCCTGCTGACCACGCAGTACCTGAACGAGGCGGATGTGCTCGCCGACGACATCGTGGTGATCGACAAGGGCCGGGTGATCGCCGAGGGCACGCCCGACCAGCTGAAGTCCGAGGTGGGCGGCCAGGTGCTGGAGCTGCGTCCGGTCCGCTCCGTGGACCTGCCGGCGACGCACCGGCTGGTGTCCGACGCGGCGGGGGACGGGGCCCGGATCGAGGGCGGGTCCGTCACCGCCCCGGTCAAGGATCCCGAGCTGATGCCCACGGTGGTGCGCACGCTCGACCGCGAGGGGATCGCGGTGGCGGAGCTGACCCTGCGGCGCTCCTCGCTGGACGAGGTCTTCCTCGCGCTCACCGGACACCGGGCCGAGCCGTCCGGGAACGGCTCCGGGCCCGACGGGCACGCGGGCGCGGACGTGGACGGGGACGGCGGCAGTGACGACAGCGCGACGGAGAAGGCGGTGAGTCCGGCATGACCGCCACGACGATCACCGCCCCCCTGACCGCGTCCGGCCGGGTGAAACCGCTGGCCTGGGGCCGGCAGACCCTCACGATGGCATGGCGCAGCCTGGTGGCCGTCAAGCACAACCCGCTGGAGCTCGTCGACTACAGCGTCACACCGATCATGTTCGTGTTCCTGTTCACGTACGTCCTCGGCGGGCAGATGGCCGGCTCCCCGGACGCGTACCTGAAGTACGCGCTGCCCGGCATCATCGTGCAGAACACCCTGTTCATGACGATGTACACGGCCATGGCACTCAACACCGACCTGACCAAAGGGGTCTTCGACCGGCTGCGCAGCCTTCCCATAGCCCGGTCCGCGCCGCTGATCGGGCGGATCACCGCGGACCTCGCCAAGCACGTGTGGGCGATGCTGCTGATGATCGGGCTCGGTCTGCTGCTCGGGTTCCGCGTCACCGGCGGCTTCGGCGGATTCCTGGCCGGGGCGCTGCTGCTGGTCGTCTTCGCGGCGGCGGTGTCGTGGACCGCGGTGCTGATCGGCATGCTGGCAGGCGACGTGGAGAAGGTGCAGGCGTTCGCCTTCACGCTGATCTTCCCGATCACGTTCACCAGCAGTGCGTTCGTCGTGGTCGACACCATGCCGGGCTGGCTCCAGGCGTGGAGCGACGTCAATCCGGTCACCCATCTGTCGGACGCGTTCCGCGGGCTGCTGCTGGGCGGCCCGGTGGCGGAGCCGGTGCTGTGGTCGCTGCTGTGGGCCGCGGGCATCGCGGCCGTGTTCTGCCCACTGGCGATGCGGGCGTACCGGGCGAAGGTCTGAACGCGTGGGCCCGGCCGGCGGGGCCCACGGAGCGGGGCCGGCCCGCTGCCGAGCCGCGCCCCGCGCCGTAGGCTGCGCACATGTGCGGAATCGTGGGTTACGTCGGCGGGCAGTCGGCGCTTGATGTGGTCATCGCCGGACTGAAGCGGCTGGAGTACCGCGGCTACGACTCGGCCGGGGTCGCCGTGCTCGCGGACGGCGGGCTCGCCGCGGCGAAGAAGGCGGGCAAGCTCGTCAACCTGGAGAAGGAGCTGGTGGATCGGCCGCTGCCGAGCGGTTCCACCGGGATCGGACACACGCGGTGGGCCACGCACGGCGGCCCGACGGATGCCAACGCCCATCCCCATCTGGACAATGCGGGGCGCGTCGCCGTCGTGCACAACGGGATCATCGAGAACTTCGCCGTGCTGCGGGCCGAGTTGGCCGAGCGCGGGCACGACCTGGCGTCGGAGACCGACACCGAGGTCGTTGCGCACCTGCTCGCGGAGTCGTTCTCGTCGTGCGGCGACCTCGCGGAGGCCATGCGGCTGGTGTGCCGTCAGCTGGAGGGCGCCTTCACGCTGGTCGCCGTGCACGCCGACGATCCGGACGTGGTGGTCGGCGCCCGGCGGAACTCCCCGCTGGTGGTGGGCATCGGGGAGGGCGAGTCGTTCCTCGCGTCGGACGTGGCCGCGTTCATCGCCCACACCCGGTCCGCCATCGAGCTGGGACAGGACCAGGTGGTGGAGCTCCGCCGCGACGGTGTGACGGTCACCGGCTTCGACGGGGCGCCCGCGGACGTGCGGTCCTACCACGTGGACTGGGACGCCTCCGCGGCCGAGAAGGGGGGTTACGACTACTTCATGCTCAAGGAGATCGCCGAGCAGCCCAAGGCGGTCGCCGACACCCTGCTGGGCCGCATCGACGCCTCGGGGTCGCTGAGTCTCGACGAGGTGCGCATCCCCGTGTCCGTGCTGCGCGAGGCGACCAAGGTCGTCATCGTGGCGTGCGGGACCGCCTTCCACGCGGGTCTGATCGCGAAGTACGCCATCGAGCACTGGACCCGTATCCCCTGCGAGGTCGAGCTGGCGAGCGAATTCCGTTACCGGGACCCGATCCTGGACCAGCGGACGCTGGTCGTCGCGATCTCGCAGTCCGGCGAGACCATGGACACCCTGATGGCGCTGCGGCACGCGCGGGAGCAGGGCGCCAAGGTGCTGGCCATCTGCAACACCAACGGCTCGACCATCCCGCGCGAGTCGGACGCCGTGCTGTACACGCACGCGGGCCCCGAGGTGGCGGTCGCCTCCACGAAGGCGTTCCTGACGCAGCTGGTGGCCTGTTACCTGGTCGCCCTCTACCTGGGCCAGGTGCGGGGCACCAAGTGGGGCGACGAGATCCGGGCCGTGATCCGCGACCTGGCACAGATCTCCGGTGAGGTCGAGCGGGTCCTGGAGACGATGGAGCCGGTGCGCGAACTGGCGCGCTCGCTCGCGGACAAGAACACCGTGCTGTTCCTCGGGCGGCACGTGGGCTACCCGGTCGCGCTGGAGGGTGCGCTCAAGCTCAAGGAGCTGGCGTACATGCACGCGGAGGGGTTCGCGGCGGGCGAGCTCAAGCACGGGCCGATCGCGCTGATCGAGGAGGACCTGCCGGTGGTGGTCGTGGTGCCGTCGCCGCGGGGGCGTTCGGTGCTGCACGACAAGATCGTCTCCAACATCCAGGAGATCCGGGCACGGGGCGCGCGGACCATCGTGATCGCGGAGGAGGGCGACGAGTCGGTCGTGCCGTACGCGGACCATCTCGTGTGGATCCCGGCGACACCCACCCTGCTCCAGCCGATGGTGGCCGCGGTGCCGCTCCAGGTCTTCGCCTGCGAGCTGGCGACGGCCCGGGGCAACGAGGTGGACCAGCCGCGGAACCTCGCCAAGTCGGTGACGGTGGAGTGAGGGGCGGGAACGGGGCGGGAGGCGCCACCGCATGATCATCGGGGTGGGGATCGACGTCGCCGAGATCGACCGCTTCGCCGCGTCGCTGAGGCGTACGCCGCACATGGCGGAACGGCTCTTCGTGGCGCACGAGTTGCTGCTGCCGAGCGGGGAGCGGCGGGGGTACGCGTCCCTCGCGGCGAGGTTCGCCGCGAAGGAGGCGCTGGCCAAGGCGCTGGGCGCGCCGGCCGGACTGCTGTGGACGGACGCGGAGGTGTACGTGGAGGACTCCGGCCGCCCCCGCCTGCGCGTGCGCGGCACGGTCGCGGCCCGCGCGGCCGAACTGGGCGTCCGTTCCTGGCACGTCTCGCTCAGTCACGACGCGGGGGTGGCGTCAGCGGTGGTGATCGCGGAGGGCTGAGGGGCCGGTCGTGCCCAGGTCTTGCCCTCCTGGGCTTCACCCGGGCCCCGGACGCGGCGGTCGCGACGACGCCCGCGCCGGGCGGGCCGCGCCGGCGCCGGGGTCGGGTGGGGCCGCACCCGATGCGCGGTCACCGTCGCAGCTGAGCCTCGTGTTTCGACAGGGTCGTGCGCGCCGCGCCCGTGCCGGGCTCGGGTGGGCCCGTGCCGATGCGCAGTCCACCGCCACAGAGGCGTCCCACGCATCCTGGCGGTCGCGCGGCGGGTGGGCCGGAGGCGCAGCACCCCGCCGGGGAGTGACCGGACCGCGTCAAAGACGCGGGCACCTGGTGCTTCGGCGGTCGGCCGGGCTGCGGTGGCGCAAGCGCCCGCCGCGTCCCGTCGCCCCCGTGCCCGCGGCCCACGCCCGCGTGCGGGCAGGGCAGTTCCGAGATCGCCGCGCCCGGAAGATGCAGCCGTATCCCGCCGCCTGGGCGATCCGCGTTTCTCGGTGGGACCGACCGTCCCCGGGGCGTAACTCCGGCCGGCGTCGTGAGACTGGGGCAGACTCGGGGCATGCGTACTGCCTACAGCGTCGAGACCGTCCGGCACGCCGAGGCGCAGCTCATGGCCAGGCTGCCCGAAGGGGCACTCATGCAGCGGGCCGCCGCCGGACTGGCCGCCGCCTGTGCCGGGGTGCTGGGGCGGGTGTACGGCGCGCGCGTCGTGCTGCTGGCCGGCAGTGGGGACAACGGCGGTGACGCCCTGTTCGCCGGGGCGCGCCTCGCCCGTCGCGGTGCCGGGGTCGTCGCCGTGCTCCTCGCCCCCGACCGGACCCACCCGGGAGGCCTGGCGGCCCTGCTCGCCGCCGGCGGCCGGGTCGCTGACGACCCGTTCGCGGCGCTCGCCCGCGCCGACCTCGTGCTGGACGGCATCACCGGGATCGGTGGACGCGGCGGCCTGCGTCCGGACGCCGTGCCGGTCGCCCGCGCCGCCCGCGGATCGGACGCCGTCGTCGTCGCCGTCGACCTGCCGAGCGGCATCGAGGCCGACACGGGCGAGGTGCGCGGGGAGGCGCTGCGCGCGGATGCCACGGTGACGTTCGGGACGTACAAGCCCGGCCTGCTCGTCGACCCGGCCAGGGAGTACACGGGCACGGTCCGGCTGGTCGGCATCGGCATCGAGGAGCACCTGCCGGCCGTGCCGGACCTGGAGGCACTGCAACACGCCGATGTGGCACGGCTGTTGCCACTCCCGGCCGCGGAGAGCGACAAGTACCGCCGCGGCGTCGTGGGCATCGTCGCCGGATCCGCGCGCTACCCAGGCGCGGCCGTGCTCGCCGTGGCGGGCGCGCTGCGCGGCGGGGCCGGAGCCGTGCGGTACGTCGGACCGGCGGCGGACGCGGTGATCGCCCGCTTCCCGGAGAGCCTCGTGCACGCGGGACCGCCGGGGAAGGCGGGCCGGGTCCAGTCCTGGGTCGTCGGGCCGGGCATCGGGGAGAACGGGGACGCCGTGCGGGACGTGCTCGCCTCCGACGTTCCCGTGCTCGTCGACGCCGACGGGCTGCGGCTGCTGGACCCGGCAGCCGTGCGCGAGCGGGCCGCGCCCACCCTCCTGACGCCGCACGCGGGCGAGGCCGCCGCGCTGCTCGGCGTGTCGCGCGAGGAGGTGGAGGCGGCGCGGCTCGCGTCCGTGCGGGAGCTGGCCGCGCGGTTCGGGGCGACCGTGCTGCTCAAGGGCTCGACCACGCTGGTCGCCGACGCGGACGGCGGCCGCTCCCCGGTGCGCGTCAACCCCATGGGCACCTCGTGGCTGGCGACCGCGGGCAGCGGGGACGTGCTCTCCGGGCTCGCCGGTTCGCTGCTGGCGGCCGGGCTCGACGCGCGCGACGCGGGCTCGGCCGCCGCGTATCTGCACGGCCTCGCGGCCCGGCTCCGCGCCGCGCGGGGCGTGCCGATCACCGCGTACGAGGTGGCGGCGACTCTCCCGGCCGCCTGGCGCGACGTGAGGGAATCAGGGGCCCCGGCGCCGCCCGGCGAGTGACACAGTCGACTGCCGCCCATACGGATCGAGCCGTGCGGCTCTGAGAGACTGGGCGCGATGAGCCAGACACCGTCGCCCCCCGCACCGCCGAGAGCCCGCGCCGAGATCGACCTCGCGGCCCTGCGTGCCAACGTCCGCGCGCTGCGCGCCCGTGCGCCGCGCGCCGCGCTGATGGCCGTGGTCAAGTCGGACGCGTACGGGCACGGCATGGTGCCGTGCGCCCGTGCCGCGCTCGCCGCGGGGGCGACCTGGCTGGGCACGGCCACTCCGCACGAGGCGCTCGCCCTGCGCGCGGCCGGGATCGGCGGCCGGATCATGTGCTGGCTGTGGACGCCGGGCGACCCGTGGCGCGAGGGCATCGAGGCGGACCTCGACATGTCGGTGAGCGGCCTGTGGGCGCTGAGGGAGGTCACCGCGGCGGCCAGGGAGGCCGGCGCCCCGGCCCGCGTCCAGCTCAAGGCGGACACCGGTCTCGGACGCAACGGCTGCCAGCCCGCCGACTGGCCCGCGCTCGTCGCGGCCGCGCGCGCCGCCGAGGACGAGGGCCTGGTCGAGATCACGGGCCTGTGGTCGCACTTCGCCTGCGCCGACGAGCCGGGGCACCCCTCGATCGCCGCCCAGCTGGACGTGTTCCGCGACATGGTGGACCACGCCGAGAAGGCCGGCGTCGAGCCAGAGGTGCGGCACATCGCCAACTCCCCGGCCACGCTGAGCCTTCCGGAGTCCCACTTCGATCTCGTACGGACCGGCATCGCGACGTACGGCATCTCGCCGAGCCCCGAGCTGGGCACGCCCGCGGACTTCGGCCTGCGCCCGGTGATGACGCTCGCCGCGTCCGTGGCGCTCGTCAAGCAGGTGCCGGCCGGCCACGGCGTCAGCTACGGCCACCACTACGTCACCGGCTCCGAGACGACGCTCGGCCTCGTGCCCCTCGGCTACGCGGACGGCATTCCGCGTCATGCGTCCGGCCGGGGTCCGGTGCTGATCGGCGGGGAGTGGCGGCGGATCGCCGGCCGGGTCGCGATGGACCAGTTCGTCGTAGATCTCGGCGGGCAGACGGTCGAGGAAGGAGCCGAGGCGCTGCTGTTCGGCCCGGGCGACCGGGGCGAGCCGACCGCCGAGGACTGGGCACGGGCGGCGGACACGATCGCGTACGAGATCGTCACCCGCATCGGCGCCCGGGTGCCCCGCGTCTATGTGAACGAGGTTCCCGAAGGAAGCGACGAGCGGACCGCCGACGAGTAGGAGAGGCACGGTGAGCGAGACCAGCACGGGGGAGGTGGCCGAGGCCGCCGCCGCGGTGGCGACGGGCAACTGGCGCAGGGCGGGCATCGCCGGTGCCGCCATAGGCGTGGTCGCGGCCGGCGCCGCCGCGGGCGTCGCGCTCGAACGCCTCACCGTCGGGCGCGGCATGCGCAAGAAGGCGCGTCTCGCCCTCGACGCGGCCGGGCCCTACGGCTCGCTGCGCGGCGTGCCGGGCACGGCGGTCGCGGACGACGGCACCGAGCTCTACTACGAGGTCGAGGAGGTCGACCCGGAGGTGGCCGCGCCGCGCCGCCGCCGGATGTTCGGCCGCAAGACGCCCGCCCCCGTCACCGTCGTCTTCAGCCACGGCTACTGCCTCAACCAGGACTCGTGGCACTTCCAGCGGGCGGCGCTGCGGGGTCTGGTCCGCGCGGTGTACTGGGACCAGCGCAGCCACGGCCGTTCGGCGCGCGGCGCCGCGCAGGCGGGCCCGGACGGCGTGCCGGTCTCCATCGACCAGCTCGGCCGTGACCTGAAGGCGGTCATCGACGCGGCGGCTCCCGAGGGCCCGCTGGTGCTCGTCGGCCACTCGATGGGCGGCATGACGATGATGGCGCTCGGCGCCCATTACCCCGAGTTCGTCCGGGAGCGGGTGGCGGCCATCGCCCTGATCGGCACGTCGTCGGGCAAGCTCGGCGAGGTCAGTTACGGCCTTCCGGTGGCGGGCGTCAACGTGGTGCGCCGGGTGCTGCCCGGGGTGCTGCGGGCACTCGGCTCGCAGGCGGAGCTGGTCGAGCGGGGCAGGCGGGCGACGGCCGACCTGTTCGCGGGCCTGATCAAGCGGTACTCGTTCTCGTCGAGGGACGTGGACCCGGCGATCGCGCGGTTCGCGGAACGGATGATCGAGTCGACACCGATCGACGTGGTCGCCGAGTTCTATCCGGCCTTCGCCGAGCACGACAAGTCGGAGGCGCTCGTCGTGTTCGAGGGGATGCCGGTCCTCGTCCTCGCGGGTGACAAGGACCTGGTCACGCCCGGGACGCACAGCGAGGCGATCGCCGATCTGATGCCGGAGGCGGAGCTGGTGATCGTGCCGGACGGGGGGCACCTGGTGATGCTGGAGCATCCCGAGGCCGTCACCGACCGGCTGGCGGACCTGCTGGCCCGGGCGGGAGCGGTCCCCGCAGCGGCTAACGTTGGCACGTATGGAAGCACCGCTGGAAGCACCGCACAGCCCGGCGGCTGAGACGGCCGTCGCCGGCTCCGCCCGCCTGTCGATCGAATCCCCCGAGCAGATGCAGGACCTGGGCCGCAGGCTCGCGAAACTGCTCCGCCCCGGCGATCTTGTGATGCTGACGGGCGAGCTCGGCGCGGGCAAGACGACGCTGACGCGCGGCCTGGGCGAGGGGCTCGGGGTGCGCGGGGCCGTCACGTCCCCGACGTTCGTGATCGCACGCGTACACCCGTCCCTGACGGGCGGACCGGCGCTCGTCCACGTCGACGCGTACCGCCTGGGCGGCGGACTCGACGAGATGGAGGACCTCGACCTCGACGTCTCGCTGCCGGAATCGGTGGTGGTCGTGGAGTGGGGCGAGGGCAAGGTCGAGGACCTGTCCGAGGACCGTCTGCACGTAGTGATCCACCGGGTCGTGGGCGACACGGAGGACGACCGCCGCGAGGTAGTGCTGCGGGGCTACGGGGAGCGCTGGGCGGAGCTGGATCTGGCCTGAACCGGCGGGACGCGGGCGCGGCCCCCGGTATGAAACGCCGTACGTTCCGACAAGACGTCGGGAAACTGTTGCGCCCGGCGTCCCGCGCGTGATGACATGGTGGAGAGATCTGGTTAGGTCTACCTAACCACGCCCGCCCCCGGAGCCCACCAGGAGGCGTCCATGTCGGCATCGCAGCGCGAACCGCAGAACCGGCAGCACGCGCCCGCGGCGTCCGTGCCGCATCCCCCGGCCCTGTCGATGCGGGACCTGCTGGCGTCCTGCGCGGCGGCCAGCGCGGTGTCGACGCCGCCGCGCGAGACGCCGCGGGCAGCCGAGGCGGACGAGGCGCGGCGCGACGCCGCGTAGCGGGCGGTCCCGATTCGTACAGCCGGCTCCGTACGGGTGGTCCTACGGGACCACGACCACCTTCGAGCCGATCGTGGCGAACACCCACATCGCGTCCCCATCGGCCCGTGCCATCCGCACGCCGCCCGTCTTCCTGTTCGGGTCCGGGGTCGCCATCGAGCCGTTCACGGCCGCGCTGAAGCCGATCGGCACGTTGCCGACCTTGGCGAACCGCACCACGTGCTCGACCGGGACGCCGTCCGAGCCGGAGACGCTGCCCGAGCGCGAGGTGACCGTGTACGAGCCCGGAGCAGGGCTCACCGTCGACGGCATGACCTCGAAGGTGCGCGGCTTGCCCGTCGCGCCGACCAGCCACACCCGTCGGTCGCCCAGCGAGTAGACGACCCGCACGCCCGTACCGGAGTGCGCGGGCACCGCGAGCGGGTCCTTCTCCTTCTTCTCGGGGCTGCCGGAGGCCTGGCCCGACGGGACGGCGCTCGGGGCCTTGGGCGCGCCCAGGCTGTCGGGAACGTTCGCCGACGCCTGATAGGCGAGGAAGCCGACGACGGCCAGCGCGGCCGCCGTGAGCCCGGCCACGAGTCCCGAGCTGCTCCGTGCCACCGTGCCCACCTTTCGAATCCGATCCCGGTTGTGGTGACGGTAGCAGCAGGCCCCGCGTTCGACCGGGCGGCCGTGCCTCCGCCGCCGGAGCCGTAGGCTGTTTGCGTGCTCTTGCTCGCCATGGATACCGCCACGCCCGCCGTCACCGCCGCCCTCCACGACGGGTCCGCCGTCGTCGCCGAGTCCAGCCGGGTGGACGCCCGAAGGCACGGGGAGCTGCTGCTGCCCGCCGTCGACCGGGTGCTCGCCGAGGCCGGCGCCAAGCTCGACGCCGTCACCGGGATCGTGGTCGGCGTCGGCCCGGGGCCGTACACGGGACTGCGCGTCGGGCTCGTGACGGCCACGACGTTCGCGTCGGCGCTCGGGGTCCCCGTCCACGGGGTGTGCACGCTGGACGGCCTCGCGTACGCCGCCGGCCTCGACGAGCCGTTCGTGGTGGCGACGGACGCGCGCCGCAAGGAGGTCTACTGGGCGCGGTACGCCGATGCCCGCACCCGCGTGACCGACGCCGCCGTCGACCGGCCCGCCGACATCGCCGAGCAGGTCGCGGACCTGCCCGCGGTCGGCGCCGGCGCCCTGCTGTACCCCGAGACGTTCCGGGACGCCCGCGGGCCCGAGCACGTCAGCGCCGGCGCGCTCGCCGCGCTCGCGGCCGGAAAGCTGGCGGCCGGCGAGGACTTCCTCGACCCGCTGCCGCTGTACCTGCGCCGCCCCGACGCCCAGGTCCCCAAGAACTACAAGGTGGTCACTCCGAAGTGAGTGCCGCCCACCCGTCTCCCGACTGCCGCCCCTCATCGACGCGCGGCGGCACTCCCGCATTGCGTGAGATGCGCTGGTGGGACATCCGGCCGGTGCTCGAACTCGAACACGAGCTGTTCCCCGACGACGCCTGGTCGGCCGGGATGTTCTGGTCCGAACTCGCGCACTCCCGGGGCCCGCAGGCCACTCGCCGGTACGTCGTCGCCGAGCTCGACGGCGGGATCGTCGGCTACGCGGGGCTCGCGGCGGCGGGCGGCCTCGGCGACGTCCAGACCATCGCGGTCGAACGCGGCCAGTGGGGCACCGGCCTCGGCGCCCGGCTGCTGACCGACCTGCTCCAGCACGCCACCGCCTTCGAGTGCGACGAGGTGCTCCTCGAAGTGCGGGTGGACAACACCCGGGCCCAGAAGCTGTACGAGCGCTTCGGCTTCGAGCCCATCGGATTCCGCCGGGGCTACTACCAGCCCGGAAACATCGACGCCCTCGTCATGCGCCTGACCGTGCAAGCCTGACCGTACAAGGAACTGAGACTCACACCCATGGCTGACGAACCGCTCGTACTCGGCATCGAGACCTCCTGCGACGAGACCGGAGTCGGCATCGTCCGCGGGACGACCCTGCTCGCCGACGCGGTCGCCTCCAGCGTGGACACGCACGCCCGCTTCGGCGGCGTCGTCCCGGAGATCGCCTCGCGCGCGCACCTGGAGGCGATGGTGCCGACCATCGAGCGCGCCCTGAAGGAGGCCGGGGTCAGCGCCCGCGACCTCGACGGCATCGCCGTCACGGCCGGGCCCGGGCTCGCCGGCGCGCTGCTGGTGGGGGTCTCGGCGGCGAAGGCGTACGCCTACGCCCTGAACAAGCCGCTGTACGGGGTCAACCACCTCGCCTCGCACATCTGCGTCGACCAGCTGGAGCACGGCCCGCTGCCCGAGCCGACCATGGCGCTCCTCGTCTCCGGCGGCCACTCCTCGCTGCTGCTCGCCCCCGACATCACCGCCGACGTGCGCCCCATGGGCGCGACGATCGACGACGCGGCGGGTGAGGCGTTCGACAAGATCGCGCGCGCCCTCGACCTCGGTTTCCCCGGTGGCCCGGTGATCGACCGGCTGGCCAGGGAGGGCGACCCGGAGGCGATCGCGTTCCCGCGCGGTCTGAGCGGCGCCAAGGACCCGGCGTACGACTTCTCCTTCTCCGGCCTGAAGACGGCCGTCGCGCGCTGGATCGAGGCCAAGCGGGCCGCGGGTGAGGAGGTGCCGGTGCGGGACGTGGCGGCGTCCTTCCAGGAGGCGGTCGTCGACGTGCTGACCCGCAAGGCGGTGCGCGCCTGCAAGGACCAGGGCGTGGACCACCTGATGATCGGCGGCGGCGTCGCGGCCAACTCCCGGCTGCGCGCGCTCGCCGAGGAGCGCTGCGAGCGCGCGGGCATCCGGCTGCGCGTCCCGCGGCCCAAGCTGTGCACGGACAACGGCGCGATGGTCGCCGCGCTGGGCGCGGAGATGGTCGCGCGGAACCGGCCGGCCTCCGACTGGGAGCTGTCCGCGGACTCGTCCCTGCCCGTGACGGACCCGCACGTGCCGGGTGCGGACCCGGTCCACGACCACGACCATGTGCACGAGGTCAGCAAGGACAACCTGTACTCATGACCGTCGTCGCTCTGATGTGGGAGGCCCGCGCCGTGGACGGCCGGGGCGCCGAGCTGCTGGAGTGGGCCCGCGCCCAGCAGCTCGCGCGCGATCCGCTGCGCCGCGAGACCTTCCGGGCCGCGCAGGACCGGGTGCTGGTCATCACCTGGTGGGAGGCGGCGCACGCCGACGCCGAGCTGCCCGAGCTCCCCGAGCCCGCCCCCGATGTGATCACCCGGCCGGTGCACCGCTGGCGTTTCGAGTCGCTCGGCTGACAACCCGCCGGGATTTCCCAAAAGAAATCTCCGCGAGGATGTCGATCCGGCCGTCTCCCGTTCGACGCACGGGTGAGAGGCGGGGAACGGCCCCGCACTCACGACCCGAGGAGTCACCATGCCCCGCTTCCTGTCGATGATCCGCATCAACGAGAACGAGCTCCCCCCGGACGATTTCCCGGAGGACTTCAACGAGCGCATGGGCAAGCTGCTCGAAGAGATCACCAAGGCCGGGGTCATGCTGGACACGGCCGGCCTGCTCCCCACCTCCGAGGGCACCCGCGTGACCTGGTCCGGCGGAAAGGTGTCGTACACCGACGGCCCCTTCACCGAGACCAAGGAAGTCGTCGGCGGCTACGCCCTGATGCAGTGCAAGGACAAGGCCGAGGCCCTCGAATGGGCCAAGCGCTTCCTGGAGATCCACCCGGAGGAGTGGACCGTCACCTGCGAGGTCCGCCAGATCATGGAGGGCTGACCAGGCCCCGCTTGCACCCCTTCCGCCGCGGCTGCTCTGATGGGTGGCCGTGACGGCAGGAAGCGCAGCGGACACGGTCGAGGCGGTCTTCAGGATCGAGTCGGCGCGCATCATCGCCGGCGTGGCCCGCGTCGTGCGGGACATCGGCATCGCCGAGGAGATCGCGCAGGACGCTCTGGTCGCCGCGCTGGAGCAGTGGCCGGAGTCGGGCGTCCCGGACAGGCCGGGCGCCTGGCTCATGGCCACCGCCAGGCACCGCGCCGTCGATCTCGTACGCCGCAAGGAGACGTACGCCCGCAAGCTGGCCGAGGTGGGGCGCACGCTGCAGGACGCGCCGCCGCCGCCCGAACCGGCCGAGCCGGACGACATCGACGACGACCTGCTGCGGCTGATCTTCACCGCCTGCCATCCCGTGCTGTCCACCGGGGCCAGGGTCGCGCTCACGCTGAGGCTGCTCGGCGGGCTGACGACCGCGGAGATCGCCCGCGCCTTCCTCGTGCCGGAGCCGACGGTGGCGCAGAGGATCGTGCGCGCCAAGCGGACGCTGGCCACGGCGGACGTGGCCTTCGAGGCGCCGTACGGAGCCGAGCGCGCCGCGCGCCTGGGCTCCGTGCTCGACGTCATCTACCTGATCTTCAACGAGGGTTACGCGGCGACCGCGGGGGACGACCTCGTGCGCCCGGCGCTCTGCGAGGACGCGCTGCGGCTGGCCCGGGTCCTCGCCGGCCTGATGCCGGACGAACCGGAAGTCCACGGCCTGGCGGCGCTGCTGGAGTTCCAGGCGTCGCGCATCCCGGCCCGTACGGGGCCCTCGGGCGAGCCCGTCCTGCTCGCCGACCAGAACCGCGCCAAGTGGAACCGGCTGCTGATCCGGCGCGGCGTCGAGGCACTGGGGCGCGCCGGCGGCGGCCCGTACGGTCCGTACTGCCTCCAGGCCGCCATCGCCGCCTGCCACGCGCGGGCTCTCCGTTACCGGGACACCGACTGGGCGACGATCGCCGCGCTGTACGGGCAGTTGGTCCGTCTCGTGCCGTCCCCGGTCGTCGAACTGAACCGGGCGGTCGCGGTGTCGATGACCGAGGGGCCAGAGGCCGGGCTCGCACTGGTGGACGCGGTGGCCGGTGAACCGGCCCTGAAGGACTACCACTTGCTCCCGAGCGTTCGCGGCGACCTGCTGGCCCGGCTGGGCCGCGCCGAGGAGGCACGGGCGGAGTTCGAGCGGGCCGCGTCCCTCGCCCGCAACGCTCGGGAGAGGGAACTGCTGCTGGACCGGGCCGCTCGCGTCGTGCCGTAGCCGTAGCCGTAGCCGTAGCCGTAGCCGTAGCCGTAGCCGTAGCCGTAGCCGGGTGCGGGCCGCGCGCCCGGGGACGGTCCCGGTAGCCTCATGGTCATGTCAGGACGCACCCTCCCGCCCCTTCCTCCGCCCGTCGGCACACGGGCGTGGCCCGACCGCGCGTCGCTGCTCGCCGACCGGTCGCGGGCGATGGCGGAGCTCCACCGGCTGAGCATCGGCGGGGCCGTGCTCGTCCAACTGTGGCTGCTGGCCGCCGGCTTCGCCGTCGGCTGGGTGCTGGTCGCCGCCGCGCTGCGGACATTCGACGAGGCGATCGACATGTTCGGTCAGATGTTCGGCGGTGTGCTCCTCCTGCTCGGCGCCGCGTTCATGGTGCCGACCGGCCTGCTGATCGGCTTCGGCCTCGCCCGTGACGCGAAGGTGCGCGGGCTGCTGCGTGCCTGGAGCGGCCTGGACAGCGACCCGGCCGGCGACGCGCGCTTCGCCTCGCCGGGCCTGAGCCTGACCTGGTTCCTGCCGTCGTTCCTGATGTGCGCGGGCGGCCTGTGGACCTGCTTCGCCGTCCCGGCCGGCGCGGAGCCCGGCCAGGACACGGTGCCGGGAGTGGTGCTGCTGATGGGGCTCGGGATGATCCTGTGGCTGACGGGACTGATCGGCGTCTCGAAGGCGGTGGGCCACTACCGCTGGGCGCTGCGGCTGGTCCCGCCCCGGGCCCCGTCCGGCCCGCACGCCTGAGCCGGCGCCCTGCGCCCGCCGTGAGCCGGGCGCCCGCCCGGCCCTGAGCCGTGGCCCGCGCGCCGGATCCCTAGGCCGGGTGGCCCACCAGCATGGCCGGCGCCCCGGCCACCCGTGTGAGGAACACGGTCGCCGAGGCCGGGCCGCTGGGCTTCACCTTGCGGCGCAGTTCCTCCGGTTCGACCGCCGAGCCGCGCTTCTTGACGGTCAGGACGCCGACCTCGCGCTCCCTGAGCAGCGCCTTCAGCTTCTTCACGTTGAACGGCAGCGTGTCGGTGATCTCGTAGGCCGTGGCGTACGGCGTCGGGTGCAACTCGTCCGACGTGATGTAGGCGATCGTCTCGTCGATCAGGCCGCCCGAGACGTCCTCGGCGACCTCGGCGACCAGATGCGCGCGGATCGCCGCGCCGTCGGGCTCGTAGAGGTAGCGGCCGACCGCGCGGACGGCGGGGTCCTGCAGGCCGCGCCCGGTCAGGGTCCGCGGGCCCGGGAGCAGGGTCGCGCGGACCGCGCCCGGGTCCGTGCCGAACCAGAGCACCGCCTCCTTGACGTCGCCGCCGTCCGAGATCCACTCGGCCTCGGCGTCCCCGGGGACGGCCTCGTGCGGGATGCCCGGCGCGATCTTGAGCGCGGCGTGGGGGCGTGTGCGGGCCGCGGCGATCGCCCAGGACAGGGGCGGCGAGTACGCCTCCGGGTCGAAGATCCGGCCCCGGCCACCGCGTCGCGCCGGGTCCACGAACACCGCGTCGTACGCGGAGGTGTCGATGTCCGTCACGTCCGCGCAGCGGACCTCGACGAGATCGGCGAGCCCGAGCGCCTCGGCGTTGGCCCGCGCGGCCTCGGCCGTCAGCGGGTCCTTGTCCACGGCCAGGACGGAGATGCCCGCCCGCGCGAGCGCGAGCGCGTCGCCGCCGATGCCGCTGCACAGGTCGGCCACGCTGCGCACGCCGAGCGCGGCGAAGCGCTCGGCCCGGTGGGCGGCGACCGGCCGGCGGGTGGACTGCTCGACGCCGTTCGGGGTGAAGAACATCCGTCCGGCGTCCTCCGCGCCGAACTTCGCCGCCGCGCGCTGCCGCAGCCGGGCCTGCCCGAGGGCCGCCGAGACGAGCTCCGCCGGATGCTCGCGGCGCAGCCGGGTGGCCACCGCCAGTTCGTCGGCGGGGTCGTAGGAGGCGAGCGACGCCAGCAGCGCGGCCCCCTCCTCGGTGCGCAGGGCCAGGAAGGCGGCGAGCGGATCGGAGGCGTTCACCGGGCCATTGTGGGCCAGGCGGGGGATGCTCCGCGCGCACAGGCGGTGTCGGCCGGGCGGGCAGGCGCCGCGCTGACAGGATGCGACGCCATGCAGTCAGTACGACAAAAGGGAAAAGTAAGAGCGTACCGGGTCGGTGTGGGTCTCGTCGCGCTCCTCGTCGCCGCCACCGGCTCGGGCTGTGCGGGCGGTGACGGGCGGGACGCGCGTCCGGCACCGTCCGCCGCGGGGAAGCAGGTCCAGCGGGGCCCGGCGGGAAAGGAGCAGGCGGCGGGCCCGTCCGGCGCGTTGTCCGCGTACGCCGGGAAGGTCAGGCGGGCGCAGGCCGCGCGGGCCGCGGCAGCGAGGAGGTGGGGCCTGGAGCAGACCCCGCTCGCCGCGCCCCCGCCGCCGCAGACCAAGCCGAGGATCACCACCCGCAAGGGTTTCGAGGTCGAGGGCGGCGACGAACTGCCGCCGGTCTTCACCACCGTTCCGACCAAGGAGAAGATCGTCTTCCTGACGATCGACGACGGCGCGGAGAAGGACCCCGAGCTGCTGCGGATGATGTCCGAACTGCGGATCCCGTACAGCGCCTTCCTCAGCGACTACGTGATCGACGACGACTACGACTACTTCGAGAAGATGCAGGGCGGCGGCGTCGCGCTGCACAACCACACCCTCAACCACCCCTATCTGCCCGGCCTTTCGCGCTCCGCCCAGAAGCGGGAGATCTGCGGCCAGCAGGACAGGCTGCAGAAGCGGTACGGCACGCGCCCGCGGCTGTTCCGCCCGCCGTACGGGAACTACAACAAGGACACGCTGCGCGTCGCGAAGTCCTGCGGGATCGAGGCCGTGCCGCTGTGGGCGTCCGAGGCGTTCCCCGACCACATGGAGTGGCGCGAATGGGACCGGGACCTGCACCCCGGCGACATCATCCTCACCCACTTCCGGGGCCGCGGGGAGTGGAAGGGCACGATGCCGGACGTGATCCGGCGGGTCATGCGGACCGTGACCGCCAAGGGCTACGCCGTGGCGAAGCTGGAGGACTACGTGTGAGCCGCGCGCACCGGTCCCTCGCCGGGTTGCCGGGTCGCCGGCGGCCGGTGCGCCCCTTGCCGCGGCGGGCCGCGGACCCGGCCGAGCGCGTGGGCCGTACGGCGGCAGGGAGCGCGCCACTCGCCGCGGGCGGCACGGCCGCCTCAGGCGCGGCCGCGGCCGGATCAGGCCGCCACGCGGCGCTGCATTGGCACTCCGCTTGACCGAGTGCTAATCGCAGTCATAGTCTCGCTCCTGGCACTCCCCACCGGAGAGTGCCAACACAGCGACGGGCAGGTCCGGCACCCGCGACGACGGATCCACCTGGTCGCCACCTCAGATCAGTTAACCCCGTGAGATCTCCGAAGGGGGAGGTCGGATCGTGACGACCACCAGCTCCAAGGTTGCCATCAAGCCGCTCGAGGACCGCATTGTGGTCCAGCCGCTCGACGCCGAGCAGACCACGGCTTCTGGCCTGGTTATCCCGGACACCGCCAAGGAGAAGCCCCAGGAGGGCGTCGTCCTGGCCGTGGGCCCGGGCCGCTTCGAGAACGGCGAGCGCCTTCCGCTCGACGTGAACGTCGGCGACGTGGTGCTGTACAGCAAGTACGGCGGCACCGAAGTGAAGTACAGCGGCGAGGAGTACCTCGTCCTCTCGGCTCGCGACGTGCTCGCGATCGTCGAGAAGTAATTCCTGCTTCACCCGGCAGATTTGCTTTGAGCTGCGCCCCTGGCCACCCCGCTGACGCCGGGCGGCGAGGGGCGCGGTTCTTTTGAACACGATTTCCGAGAGGGCTGAATCGCTCCCATGGCGAAGATCCTGAAGTTCGACGAGGACGCCCGTCGCGCCCTCGAGCGCGGCGTCAACAAGCTTGCCGACACGGTCAAGGTGACGATCGGCCCCCGCGGCCGCAACGTCGTCATCGACAAGAAGTTCGGCGCGCCCACCATCACCAACGACGGTGTCACCATCGCCCGCGAGGTCGAGGTCGAGGACCCGTACGAGAACCTCGGCGCCCAGCTCGTGAAGGAGGTGGCGACCAAGACCAACGACATCGCGGGTGACGGTACGACCACCGCCACCGTGCTGGCCCAGGCCCTGGTCCGCGAGGGTCTGCGCAACGTCGCCGCCGGTGCCTCCCCGGCCGCCCTGAAGAAGGGCATCGACGCCGCGGTCAAGGCCGTGTCCGACGAGCTCCTCGCGACCGCCCGCCCGATCGAGGACAAGACCGACATCGCCGCCGTGGCCGCGCTCTCCGCGCAGGACCAGCAGGTCGGCGAGCTCATCGCCGAGGCGATGGACAAGGTCGGCAAGGACGGTGTCATCACCGTCGAGGAGTCCAACACCTTCGGCCTGGAGCTCGACTTCACCGAGGGCATGGCCTTCGACAAGGGCTACCTGTCCCCGTACATGGTGACCGACCAGGAGCGTATGGAGGCCGTTCTCGACGACCCGTACATCCTGATCCACCAGGGCAAGATCTCCTCCATCCAGGACCTGCTCCCGCTGCTGGAGAAGGTCATCCAGGCGGGTGGCTCCAAGCCGCTGCTGATCATCGCCGAGGACGTCGAGGGCGAGGCCCTGTCCACCCTCGTCGTCAACAAGATCCGCGGCACGTTCAACGCGGTGGCCGTCAAGGCCCCCGGCTTCGGCGACCGCCGCAAGGCGATGCTCGGCGACATGGCCACCCTCACCGGTGCCACCGTCATCGCCGAGGAGGTCGGCCTCAAGCTCGACCAGGCCGGTCTGGACGTGCTGGGCACCGCCCGCCGCGTCACCGTCACCAAGGACGACACCACCATCGTCGACGGTGGCGGCAACTCCGAGGACGTGCAGGGCCGCGTCAACCAGATCAAGGCCGAGATCGAGACCACGGACTCCGACTGGGACCGCGAGAAGCTCCAGGAGCGCCTCGCGAAGCTGGCCGGCGGCGTGTGCGTGATCAAGGTCGGTGCCGCCACCGAGGTGGAGCTGAAGGAGAAGAAGCACCGTCTGGAGGACGCCATCTCCGCGACCCGCGCCGCGGTCGAGGAGGGCATCGTCTCCGGTGGTGGCTCCGCGCTCGTCCACGCCGTGAAGGTGCTCGACGGCAACCTGGGCAAGGAGGGGGACGAGGCCACCGGTGTCGCCGTCGTCCGCCGCGCCGCCGTCGAGCCGCTGCGCTGGATCGCGGAGAACGCCGGCCTCGAGGGCTACGTCATCACCTCCAAGGTCGCGGAGCTCGAGGCGGGCCAGGGCTTCAACGCCGCCACCGGCGAGTACGGCGACCTGGTGAAGGCCGGCGTCATCGACCCGGTCAAGGTCACGCGCTCCGCCCTGGAGAACGCCGCCTCCATCGCCTCGCTGCTGCTCACGACCGAGACCCTGGTCGTCGAGAAGCCGGCCGACGAGGAGGCCGAGGCGGGCCACGGCCACGGTCACGGCCACAGCCACTGACGTACGGGCCTGACGGCCGTACGAGCCTGACGGCGCCTGCCGCGCAGAGAAGGCCCCCGTCCCCGCTGTCCGCGGGGGCGGGGGCCTTCCCGCTTCGACCGTCGTTCGACCGCCTTCCACCGGGGCCGTGGGTCACATCGCGCCGAGCTGCCGCATCAGCCGCATCATGTCGAAGTGCCACCAGCCTTCCTTGATCTTCCCGTCCTCGAACCGGAAGATCGTCGTGCCGGTCATGGAGCACTGCTCGCCCGTGGCCGGTATCCCCTGGAAATCGCCCTTGTGCCGGCCGTTGAAGGTCCACAGCATCACGACGTCGTCGCCCTCGGTGATCTGCCGGTCGAGCTCGAAGGTGAAGTCGAAGGCGTTGCGCCACATCGTGAGGTCGCGCCGGATGACGTCGATGCCGACCTCCGCGTCCTCCTCGTTGGCGATGTCGTGGTCGGTGTAGTCCTCGGCGAACACCTCCTCGATGGCGGCCATGTTCCCGCCGGCGGCGATCTCGTGGAAGAAGCGCCGGGCCGTCGCCGCGTTGAGCTGCTCCTCACGGACCACGTCGAGGTCGGTGAACGTCGGCATGCCGTCGCACAGAGCGACCATCTCCTGGAAGATCCGGTCGGTCTCGGGGAGCTTGGAGTTGCGCATCGCCTCCTCGTACGAGGGGAACTCGACGATCTCGACGTAGTGCGAGCCTTCGGCGCGGTCCTTGCCCATCATCAGGTGGGACGTGGTCCGCTTGCCCCTGGTCTTCTCGACCCACTGGTCCATGAGCGCGTTCACGCCGTCGAACCGGTCGGTCTTGTAGTCGATGATCTGTACGAATTTCATCGTGCCTCCCAGGATCGTACGTCCATTTTAGTGACGCAGATCACATCGCGGCGCCTCAGGCCGAGTGGCCGAGCGTCCCCGGGAGGACCGGGTCGGCGAACGGCAGCCCTCGCGCGAACCGCTCCACCTCGTCCAGGGCCTGGTCGGCCATCCGGTACAGCTCGACGCCGAGCGACCCGGCGATGTGCGGCGTCAGCAGCACGTTCGGAAGGTCGTACAACGGAGAGTCTGCCGACGGCAGTTCGGGCTCGGTCACGTCGAGCACCGCGTCCAGCCGGCCGGAGACGAGCTCCGGCAGCAGCGCCTCCTCGTCGACCAGCGAGCCGCGCGAGGTGTTGATCAGCGTGGTCCCGTCGCGCATCAGGGCCAGCTGGGGGGCGCCGATCATGTGACGGGTGGCCGGGACCTGCGGCGCGTGGACGGTGACGATGTCGGCGCGGGCGCAGAGCTCGTCGAGACCGGTGCGCTCGACCCCGAGCTCCGCCGCCCCGGCGTCGTCCACATACGGGTCGTACAGCAGGACCCGCAGGTCGAAGGGGCGCAGCAGCTCGATCACGCGTCGCCCGATACGGGACGCTCCCACGACTCCGACCGTACGGCGGTAGTTGCCGGCCCCGTCGAGCTCGGCGCGCCAGTCGTGCTGGGCGCGCAGCCGCGCGTACCGGTGGGCGGAACGCAGCACCCGCTTGCCCGCGAAGAGGACGGCGGCGAGCGTGAACTCCGCGACGGGCAGGGCGTTGGCGGCCGCCGCCGACGTCACCGCGATGCCGCGGTCCCAGCACGCCTGGGTGACGTGGTGCTTGACCGAGCCAGCGGCGTGGACGACGGCGCGCAGCCGGGGCGCGGCGGCCAGCACCTCGGCGGTGAGCGGCGGCGCGCCCCAGCAGGTCAGCAGCACCTCCGCCTCGGCGAGCGCGGCGGCGACGCGCGGCGAGGGGGAGGCCAGGTCGTGGGCGACGAGATGCGGGTCGGTGCGGGTGAGCGCCGTCAGCCGTTCGCGATGGCGATCCAAGAGCAACTGGCCGGCGACGCGCGGACTCATGGCCAGCAGCAGCGCGGGGCGATTGTCAGTGGCGTGATGCATGGTGGAACTCGGGCTCCTCACAGGTCGCTTGGGTCACTTGACGCTGCCGGCGGTCAGGCCGGCCTTCCAGTGCCGCTGAAGTGAGACGAAGGCGACGATCAGGGGTATGACGGCGAGCAGGGAGCCGGTCACGACGAGCGGGTAGAACTCCGGCTCGGCATGGGAGTTGCTGTTCCACGCGTACAGGCCGAGGCTCAGCGGGAAGAGCTTCTGGTCCGAGAGCATCACCAGGGGGAGGAAGAAGTTGTTCCATATCGCGGTGAACTGGAAGAGGAAGACTGTCACGAAACCCGGCATCAGCATGCGCAGTCCGATGGACCAGAAGGTGCGCAGCTCACCCGCTCCGTCGATACGGGCGGCTTCCAGGGCCTCGCCGGGGACGTAGCCGGCGCTGAAGACCCGGGAGAGATACACACCGAAGGGGTGCACCAGGACGGGCAGGAGCACGGCCCAGTAGGTGTTGACGACGCCCACCTCACTGGCGAGCAGGTACATCGGCAGGGCGAGCGCCGTGGTCGGGACGAGCACCCCCAGCAGGACCACGCCGAACAGCTTCTCCTTGCCCCTGAAGCGGTACTTGTCGAAGGCGTAGCCCGCCGCGACGCTGATGAGCGAGCTGAGCAGGGCTCCGCCGCCCGCGTACAGAAGGCTGTTGAGGTACCAGCGGAAGTAGACGCCGTCGCCGTACGAGGCCAGGGCCGACAGGTTCGCGCCGAGGCTGAACCCCTCGAAGGAGAAGGCGTTTCCGGCGAGGAGGCCGCCGGTGTCCTTGGTTGCCGCGGTGACCAGCCACACGAGCGGGAAGAGCATGTAGAGCGCGGCGAGGGTGAGCGCGGCGTTGACGGCGCCCTTGGACATCCAGCGGGAGGCGGGGGTGCTCATGCCCTCTTCTCCTTCCGGCCGGTGAGGCGGGTGACCCCGAAGGAGAGAAGCGCGGCGGTGAGCGCGAGGAGTACGGAGGCGGCGGCCGCGAGTCCGTAGTCGTTCCGGTCGAAGGCCGCGGTGTAGGCGTACATGTTCGGTGTCCAGGTGGAGGTGACGGAGGAGCCGGTGCCCTTGTTGAGGATCAGCGGCTCGGTGAACAGCTGGAGCGATCCGATGATGGTGAAGAGCGCGACCATCACGACCGAGGTGCGGATCAGCGGGACCTTGATGTGCAGCGCGGTGCGCCAGGCGCCCGCACCGTCCACCGTGGCCGCTTCGAGTACGGAGCGGTCGATGGCCTGGAGGGCGGCGTAGAAGATCACCACGTTGTAGCCGAGCCATTCCCACAGCGCGATGTTGATCACGGAGGGGAGGGCGCCCTCGGGCGAGAAGAAGTCGAAGCCGATGCCGCCGGCCTCCATCGCCTCGACGACCGGGCTGAGTTGGGGGGTGTAGAGGTAGACCCAGATCAGGGCCGCGATGATGCCGGGGACGGCGTGCGGCAGGAAGAGCGCGAGCTGGAAGAAGCGGCGGGCGCGGGCGAGCGCCGAGTCGAGGAGCAGGGCGAGGACGAGGGCTCCGCCGATCATCAGCGGGATGTAAAACACGCAGTACCCGAGGAGTACGACGAAGCCCTCGCGGAAGGCCGGGTCACCCAGCGCCGCCGCGTAGTTGTCGAGGCCGCTGAAGACGGTCTCCGTGCCGCCGAAGCCCAGTCCGGACTGCTTGTCGGTGAACAGGCTCAGCCAGACCGCGTAACCGATCGGCAGCACCATCACCAGGACGAAGAGAACGAAGAAGGGGGTCAGCAGGACGCCGGCAGCGGCGTTGGTACGGGTGCGGGCCTTCATGGTCTTCGTCAGCCCTCGACCTTCAGGCCGCGCTTGCCGAGTTCGGAGACGGTCGCGTCGTGCCCGGCCCTGACGGCGTCGGCGATTGTGGCGCCCCCGGTCGTGACCTTGCCGAAGGCGTCCTTCATGGCGGTGTTGGTGGTGCCGGAGGTCGGGCCCCATGCCCAGTTCGGGACGATGGAGGCGCCTGCGCTCTCGAAGACCTGGTAGATGTCCTGGCCGCCGTAGTACTCCGTGTCGAACGCGGACTTGGCGGCCGGACGCAGTTCGGCGGCGGCGGGGAAGGCGCTGGAGGTCCCGGACTCGATCCGGGCCTTGATGCCGTCGTCGGTGGTCGTCATCCACTTCGCGAACTCGACCGCGGCCTCGGCCTTCTTGCTGTCCTTGGTCACGGCGAACGTGGAACCGCCCAGCATGCCGCTGGCCGGCTTTCCGTCCCAGGTGGGCATCGGGGCGACGGCCCACTTGCCGCTCTGCTCGGGCAGCGTGCCCTTGAGGACACCGGCGCCCCACGAGGCGCCGAGGTAGCCGACGGTGCCGCCGCTCTTGAGGGAGTTGGTCCACTCCGGGCTGAAGGAGGCGTTGCTGCGTATGAGGTCGTCGTCGAGGAGTTGCTGCCAGTACGCCGAGACCTTTGCCGTGGCGGCGTCCGTGGTGTCGATCCTCCAGGTGTCGCCCTCGGCCTTGAACCACTGGGCGCCGGCCTGCCAGACCATGGCCTGGAAGGTGGTCGGGTCGTCGGGGAAGAAGGTGCCTATGCGCGCCTTCTTGTCGGCCTTCTTGACCTTCTCGGCGGCCGTGCGGAAGTCGTCCCAGGTCCTCGGGACCTCGACGCCGTACTTCTCGAACAGGTCCTTGCGGTAGTAGAAGGCCTGCGGCGAGGCGTCGAAGGGGACGGCCCAGTTCTTGCCGCCCAGGGTGGTCAGTTCGACCGCCTGCGGGAGGAACTTCTTCTTCACGTCGTCGGTCAGGTGGGAGCTGATGTCCTGGACCGCGCCCTGGCTCACGAACTCGGGGAGCATCGGGTACTCGATGGAGACCAGGTCGGGCGCGTTGCCGGCCTTCACCGCGTTGGAGATCTTGGCGTAGCCCCCGGCGTTGCCGGAGGGCGTCTCCTCGAACGTGACGCGGATGTCGCGCTGCGAGGCGTTGAACGCGTCCACGACTTCCTGCGTCCCCTTGGCCCATCCCCAGAAGGTGATGGTCACGGGCTTCCCGTCGCTTCCCTCGGCCTGGGAGTCCCCGCCGCTGCCGCCGCAGGCCGTGAGCACGGCGAGGGCGGAGGCGGCGGCGATCGCGGCGACGGATTTCCTCGTCCGAGGGGTGCGGACATTCCTGATGGGGCTCACGGCACAGCTCCTGACAAAGCGGCGGCATTGGCGTTGGCCGCGATCCTTGGCCGAGTTGTGAGCGAAGTCAAGAACGAATGATCGAATGATCGAAAAAAGGTCAGAAGCTGTTGTCGGTGTCGGTCCGGTCGGGGCCTGCTCCCGCCGCACCCCCGCTCGCGCGGCGCGCCCCGCACGAGTCCCGCACCCGCAGGCGCGGCAGCAGCGACAGATGCCGCCGCGGCTCGTCCGCGCGCTGCCGGTCCGTGAGCCGCTCCACGAGCAGCCTCGTCGCCTCCCGGCCGACCTCGCGCTTGGGCGGGGCCACCGCGGTCAGCGGGATGTCGGCGAGCGCCGCCACCTCGTCGTCGTACGCGATCAGCGCCAGGTCGTCGGGCACCCGTACACCCAGCTCGGCCAGCCGCTGCACCATCTGGATCGCGTCCACGTCGTTGTGCACCAGTGCCGCGCTCGCCGTGCCCGAGACCACCGCCTGGTGCAGAGCGCGCACGGCCGCGTCGAACTCCTCGGGACGCTGCTCGGCGGGCACCGAGTCGATCACGTCCCGGGGCGCGCGCACCCCCAGTGCGGCGAGCGCGTCCGCGTAACCGGAGCGCACCGCGAGCGCGGTCGGGCTGTCGGCCCGGGCCACCAGCAGCGGCGCGCCGTGGCCGAGGTCCATCAGGTGGCGCACGGCCAGCAGGGCGCCGTGCCCGTGGTCGGACGCGACGCGGTCCATGCCGTCCAGCGCGCTGCCGGGCGCGGCCCGGCGCTCCAGCAGCACGGCGGGCACCGGCAGGCCGGTGATCCATTCGCCGTACGCGGCCGGGTCCCCGGGCGCGCGCCAGCCCGGAGCGATCAGCAGTCCCTCGGCACCGGCGGCCAGCAGCCCCTCGGTGCGCATCGGGTCCTCCTCGGGCCGGTAGTCCGAGATCCGCAGGATCAGCCGGGAACCGGCGCGCGCGGCCGCCTCGTGGGCGCCGCGGATCACCTCGGCGAAGTAGTACGTCGACGAGGGCGCGAGCAGTCCGAGCACGGGGCCGTGCCCGCCGCCGGTGGCCGATGGCGCGCCGGTCGCAGCAGGGGGCCGCCGGCCCGGCCACGACACCGAGCCGTGGACCCGGTCGAGCCGGCCCTCCCCGGCCAGCAGCTCGACGTCCCTGCGCGCGGTCACGGGCGAGACGCCCAGCAGGGCGGCCAGGTCGGAGACGCGTGCGCTGCCGCGCTCCCGTACCAGCTCCAGCAGTCGTTCGTGACGTTCCGCAGCACTCTCGCGCACGGTGACGATCCCCCTCGCAGTGTGTGGCCCGGCCGATGCCCACTCTACGGCAGAGTGATCGAACGGCCGGAAGTTTCGATCATTCAAACGCGATCCATTGACGTTCGATCAAAAGCAGGTTCATGCTTCCGCCGTCGCCCGTCGTCTCTGCCCAGGGGAGCATCATGCCGTTCGAGCCCACCGGCTGGACCCGGGAGCACTGGGAGAACGCCGCCGACGACCTGCTCCTCGCGGTGCGTCCATGGGCCTCGCCGCGGGGCGGCCTCATCTGCCTCCCCGGTGCCCGCCCGAGCTGGTCGGGCCCCCGCTCCGACGGCCTCGAAGGCTACGCCCGTACGTTCCTCCTCGCCGCGCTCCGCGTCGCGGGCGCCCACGGCGAGGACCCGCACGGCTTCCTGCCCCGGTACGCCGAAGGGCTGGCCGCCGGTACCGAGGACCCCGTCCCCACGGGTGACCTGAGCCCCCAGGCGCCCGACGCCTGGCCGCTCATGGCCGACGTACGCCAGGCGGTCGTCGAATCGGCCTCCGTCGCCGTCGCCCTGCGGCTCACCCGCCCCTGGCTGTGGGACACCCTCGACGACAGGACCCGCGCACGGGTCGTCGACTGGCTGCTCCCGGCCCTCGGCCCCTCCCCGGTCGACAACAACTGGTGGCTCTTCGGCCTCACCGTCGCGGGCTTCCTCCAAGACGCCGGCATCGAGACCGAACGGGCACGGCGCACCATCGACCGCGCACTCGACCGCATCGAGCAGTGGTGGCTCGGCGACGGCTGGTACAGCGACGGCCCCAACCGAGCCTTCGACCACTACAACGCCTGGGCCCTGCACTTCTACCCGGTCCTGCACGCCCACCTCGCCGGTGACGGGGCCATGCTCGGCCGCTACGGCCCGCGCCTGCACCG
This sequence comes from Streptomyces sp. NPDC049597, assembly GCF_040675505.1. Lineage (NCBI taxonomy): Bacteria > Bacillati > Actinomycetota > Actinomycetes > Kitasatosporales > Streptomycetaceae > Streptomyces > Streptomyces sp. NPDC049597. Next base: position 63,768 of record NZ_JBFAOY010000004.1, on the reverse strand, counting down.
CCACCTCGCCGACGTCACCCGCCTCTTCGACGCCAACGGCGCACCCCTGCCCTACGGCCGCTCCCTGACCTACCGCTTCGCCGCGGCCGCGGCCCCCTGGCTCGGCGCGCTGACCGGCCACACCCCGCTCACCCCCGGCGCCACCCGCCGGCTCGCCTCCGGCACCCTGCGCCACTTCCTCGACCGGGGCGCCACGGACGAACGAGGGCTGCTCACCCTGGGCTGGTACGGCGCCTGTGAACCGGCCGTCCAGGGCTACTCCGGCCCGGCGTCCCCCTACTGGGCCTCCAAGGGCTTCCTCGGCCTGCTCCTGCCCGCGACCCACCCGGTGTGGACCGACCCCGAGGAACCGCTTCCCGCCGAGACCGAGGACGCGGTCACCACGCTGGGTCCGCCCGCCATGCTGATCCAGTCCACCGCCGCCGACGGTCTCGTACGCCTCCACAACCACGGCAGCAACCACGTGGACCCGCGGGAGGACGACCCCGGATACGCCCGGTTCGCCTACTCCACCCGGACCGGCCCGGCCATCGAGACCGCCGACAACCACTTCGCCCTGCTCATCGACGGGGCACCCACCCGGCGCGGCCCCGCGAAGCCGCTCGGCCACGGTCCCGGCTGGGCCGCCTCCGCCCACACCCCGCACCCCGGCGTGCGCGTCGTGTCCGCCACGCTCGTGCACGGCCGTGCCGAGGTCCGCGCCCATCTGGTCGTCGGCGCGCCGCCCGGGACGCCGGTCCGCCAGACCGGCTGGGCCACCGACGGCACCGTGACCGCCCAGCTCCACCCCGTCCGCGGCTACGACGTGGCGACGGAGGCGGCGACCGGCCCGACCCTGGCCGCCGACCGGAGCCGTACGCACGTACTCGAAGGGCGCACCGAGTCGGCCGAGTCGCTCTTCGTCGCCCTCGCCTCGGTGACCGCCGAGCCGGACCCGGCTCCCGTCGCCACCCTCGCAGACGTCCAGATCACCGGCCGCACCATCCGGGTGACCTGGGAGAACGGATCAACCGCCCTGATCGGCCTCGACCCGGAGGACCTGTGAGACACCGCAGCACCCTCGCCCTCGCCACGGCGGCACTCGCCCTCGCCGCCCTGGCCGCCCCCGCCCACGCCGCGCCGCCCGCCGGCACCGCGTACTACGTCGACTGCGCTGCCACCGCCCCCGGCGACGGCAGCGCCGGCAGCCCCTGGACGTCTCTGGCCGACGCCAACGCGCACGTGTTCGGCCCCGGGGACCGCCTCCTGTTCAAGCGCGGCGTCACCTGCACCGGCACCCTCCAGCCCCGCGGCGCCGGCTCCGCCGACGCGCCCTTCACCATCGCCGACTACGGCGACTCGGCGGCACGGGCCAAGCTCGACGGAGCAGCCGCCCAGGACGTCGTCCTGCTCTCCAACACGGAGCACGTGCGCGTCACCCGCCTGGAGATCGTCAACGCCGCCGACCCCGGCACCCTCCGCAACGGCATACGCCTGCGCCTGACCGACTACGGCACGGCGACCGGCATCGAACTCGACCACCTCCACATCCACGACGTGCGCGGCGGGGACTTCAAGACGCTCACCGGCTCCAGCGCCATCCAGATCGCCGTCGAAGGCACCGCGAGGGCGAGCAGGTACGACGACCTCGACATCCACCACAACCGCATCGAGGACGTCGACCGCGAGGGCATCTACTTCAAGTCGACGTTCTCCAAGCGCCCCCTGGTCGGGAACCAGCAGGACCCGAACGCCTACCCGGGCGCGTGGACCCCTTCCACCCGGGTCCGCGTCCACCACAATGTCCTGAGGTCCATGGCGGGCGACGGCATCAAGCTCGACACGACGGCCGGGGCCCGCGTCGACCACAACCGCGTCGACGGATTCCAGCTTCGCTCGAAGGCCGCCAACGCCGGCGTGTGGACCTTCAACACCGACGACACCCTCGTCGAGTACAACGAGGTCTCGGGCGGCGGCAACACCAAGGACGGGATGTCCTTCGACGCCGACGGCGCCTCACAGAACACCGTCTTCCAGTACAACTACAGCCACGACAACAAGGGCGGCTTCCTGCTGATCTGCCCGTACAGCGGAGCCAGGACGATCGGCACGGTCGCCCGCTACAACGTCAGCCGCAACGACGGTGCCCGGCTCGTGCAGAACTGCTGGGGGCCCATCCTGGGCACCCGGATCCACAACAACACCTTCCACAACACCACGGTGACGCCCGGCTACCTCGTCCAGGACGACGCGGGAAGCCCGGCCGCCACCCAGCACGAACTGGCCTTCCGCAACAACGTCTTCGTGAGCGAGGGCACCGGCGGCTACGCCTTCAAGAACCCGACCGCGGGTCTCACCTTCGACCACAACGTCTTCCACGGGATCACCATGACCCGCCCCAACCCGGGCGGCATCACCGCCGATCCGCTGCTGCGCGACGACTTCCGGCTGGGCACCGGCTCGCCCGCCCTCGCCGCCGGAGCCGTCATCGAGGACAACGGCGGCAAGGACTGGTTCGGCAACCCGCTGCCCCTCACCGCGCCCAACATCGGTGCGTACGAGGGTCCGGGAGTCGACTGATCACTGCGGCCCGTACTTGCGGCCTGCTCGCGAGCTGACCCCTCCGAGCAGGCCGCGCGGCGCCAGCTTCACCACGCCCATCAGCGCCTTGTACCGCGGATCGGGGATCGACAGCGACTTGCCCTTCGCCAGATCCGACAGCGCCGACGCCACCAGCTTGTCGGCGTCCAGCCACATCCAGCCCGGGATGTTGTCCGTCCCCATCCCGGCCCGCTGGTGGAACTCCGTCCGGACGAACCCGGGGCACAGCGCCATCAGCCGCACGCCCGACCCCGCCATCTCCCGCGCCACGCCCTGCGTGAACTGCACGACCCACGCCTTCGACGCGCCGTACGTGCCGCGCGGCACGAACGCCGCCACCGAGGCCACGTTCACCACGCCTCCGCGGCCCCGCTCGCGCATCGAGCCGGCCGCCGCGGACGTCAGCCGCAGCACCGCCTCGCAGTGCACCTTGAGCATCGTCAGCTCGTCGGCCATGGACACCTCCAGGAAGCGTCCCTTGTTCCCGAAGCCGGCGTTGTTGATCAGCAGGTCGACCGGGTGCCTGCGGTCCGCGAGCCGTTTCTCGACGGCCGAGATCTCCTCGTCCTCGGACAGGTCAGCGGTCAGCACCTCCGCCTCGATGCCGTGCCGGTCGTGCAGCTCGGTGGCCTGCTCCTGCAGCCGCTCGGTGTCACGGGCCACCAGCACCAGATTGCGTCCCTCGGCAGCCAGCCGCCGCGCGAACGCGGCGCCGATGCCCGCGGTCGCTCCCGTGATCAGTGCAGTCGTCATAGGCGGCACGTTAGTGCCCCGCGTGTGAGTGCGGCGTACGCACCTCGCCCGCCCGCTGTCCCTTCTCGACGACCACGAACTGGCCCATCATGCCCTCGTCCTCGTGGTACAGCAGATGGCAGTGGTACATGTACGGAGTGTCCGGGTCGGCCGGGCCGGTGAACCGCAGGGCTGTCGTCACGCTCGTGTTGCCGGGCACGAAGACGGTGTCCTTGGCGCCGCGCAGATGCGGCGGGGGCCGGCGGCCGTCGACCTCCAGCACCCGGAACTGCACGTCGTGCACATGGAAGTTGTGCGGCATTCCGTCCTGGTTGCGCAGGACCCAGGTCTCGGTGGTGCCCCGGGTGACGGTCGCGTCGATCCGCTCCATGGACATCGGTCTGCCGTTGATCCCCGACCGCTGAAGGCCGAAGAACCGGGTCCGCACCGACTGCCCGGCGTCGGGCAGCTCCGGCTCGCCCAGCCGTCGCGGAAGCTCCGGGGAGGGGCGCAGGGTCTTGGCGGCGCGCAGCTCCAGCACGTCGAACGAGTCGTCGCCGCCGTTGAACCGGGTCTGCCAGAAGTCCCCCAGGCTCTGCGGATGGCTGCGCAGCACCGCCCGCTCGCCGGGCCGCATCCGCACCACTATCTCCGCCCGTTCGCCGGGGGAGAGTCGGATACGGTCCATCGCCGCGGCCTCCTCCAGCAGCCCGCCGTCCGACGCGACCAGCGAGAAGCGCCGGTCGTCGGCGAAGCCGAAGTGGTAGACGCGGGCGGTGGAGGCGTTCAGCAGGCGCAGCCGGATCAGCTCGTCATGGACCTCCTTGTACGGGTCGAGGGTGCCGTTGACCATGGTCCGGTCGCCGAGGAAGCCGCTGTTGGACATGAGCCTGTGGCCGTGGTCGAACCCGGCGCCGTCGAAGCGGACGTCCTGCACGATGACGGGCAGGTCGTCCACGCCGTACCGCTTCGGCAGCGGAAGCCGCGCCGACCTTAGGTCGTCGAGCAGGAACATGCCGGCCAGTCCCCGCCGTACATGCTGTTCGGTCTTCCCGTGCGGATGCGGGTGGTACCAGAGCGTCGCCGCCGGCTGGTCCACCGTCCAGTGGGGGCTCCAGGTGCCGCCCGGCGCGACCGCCTGATGCGGGCCGCCGTCCATCGCGGCGGGCAGGTGCATGCCGTGCCAGTGCACGGTGGAGGTCTCGTCCAGCGTGTTCCGTATCCGCACCTGGACCCTGTCGCCGCGGGCGGCCCGCAGGGTCGGACCCAGATAGTCGCCGTTGAAGCCCCAGGTGGGTGTCCGCTGCCCGGCTCTGAACTCCGTGTGCCCGGCCCGCATCGTCAGGTCGAAGACCTTGGTGCCGTCGGGCCGGACGGTCGGTTCGGCCAGGGGCGGCACGGTCAACTCGCGGCTGAACGAGGCGCCGACGGTGGACACCCGCGCGCCGGAGTACAGCAGGAAGAACCCGCCGCCCACCGCGACGGCGAAGACGACGGCGAGGGCGGTGAGAACGACGATGACGCGCTTGAGCGGGGACATGCCCCCAGCGTCCCGGCCGCCGTGATCGGCCACATCGGGGGCCGTCCCCCATCGGCCCCCGATTCAACTGTGGTGCTGCCTCCGGGATTTCCCCTACGAGACGACCGGCTGCTCCGTGCCCCCGGCCCCGTACCTGGCCACGTACTCCCGTGCCGCGCGCAGCTGCTCGGGGTGCAGTGCATCACCCGCGGCGAGCACCTGGGGCAGCAGAGCGCGTTCGGTGGTCTCGGCCCGGAACGCCAGCGAGACGGTGACCTCGTGCTCCGGCCGGTGCACGATCTCGATCGGGTCGCCCGCACGGATCTCACCGGGCGTGATCACCCGCAGGTACGCCCCGGGGGCGGCGGCCCGGGTGAACCGTCTGACCCAGCCCTTCTCGTCGAGCCAGCTCGCGAAGGTGCGGCACGGGATGCGTCCGCCGGTGACCTCGAGCACCAGCTCGTCGCCGATCCGCCAGCGTTCGCCGATCCTCGCGCCATTGACGTCGAGCCCGCTCGTCGTGAGGTTCTCGCCGAACGAACCGCTCGCCAGCGGCCTGCCCAGCTCCCGCTCCCAGAGGTCCAGATCCTCGCGTGCGAAGGCGTAGACGGCCTGGTCGGCGCCTCCGTGGTGACGCAGGTCGGATATGGCGTCGCCGGCCACTCCGCTGCCGCCCTCGCCCTTGGGGCCCGGATCGCTCACCCGGACGGCCCCCTCGGCCGGGCGCTTGTCGATGCCGGTCGCGCCGGTGTCCGCGTACTCCACGGGCTTCAGCCGCCCCACGTTCACACTCAGAAGCTTCATGGCGGGCACGTTAACCCGGCATTCCTCAAAGGAACCAGGAGATTATTCCCTCAGCCCCCAAGGCTCCCTTATGCTCAGAGGGTGATCGAAGCCCGCCACCTCCGAGTTCTGCGCGCCGTCGCCGCCACGGGCTCCTTCTCCGCCGCCGCGCGCGAGCTGGGCTGCACCCAGCCCGCGGTCAGCCAGCAGATGAAGGCGCTCGAGACCTCGACCGGCACGCCGTTGCTCGTCCGTACGGGCCGGGAGATGCGCCTGACTCAGGCCGGGGAAGTGCTCGTCCGGCATGCCGCCGGCATCCTCGCGGGGCTCACCGCGGCGGAGGAGGAGATCGCGGCCATCGCCGGCCTCAGGGCGGGCCGGGTCCGGCTGGTGTCGTTCCCGAGCGGCAGCTCCACGCTCGTGCCGACCGCGCTCGCCGCCCTGCGCGCGGCGCACCCCGGCACCAGGGTCTCCCTGGTCGACGCCGAACCGCCCCGCTCCGTCGAGATGCTGCGCGAGGGCGACTGCGACGTGGCCCTCGCCTTCCGGTACGGCACGGCGGGCGCCGAATGGGACGACCTCGTCGTGCGTCCGCTGCTCACCGACCGGCTCGTCGGGCTCGTGCCAAAGGGGCACCGCCTGGCGGGGGCGCAGAGCGCCGCGATCGGCGACCTCACCGACGAGCCGTGGATCGCGGGCTGCCCGCGCTGCCGCCGTCAGCTCGTGGAGGTCTGCGAGGAGGCAGGCTTCACCCCCCGGATCGACTTCGCGACGGACGACTATCCGGCGGTGATCGGGCTGGTGGGCGCCGGTCTGGGTGTGGCGGTGCTGCCGGAGCTCGCGCTGGAGTCGGTGCGCCCCAAGGGTGTGCGGACGATCGCGGTGAACCCGCCCGTCGCGCGCGAGATCGTGGCCCTCACCCTGCCGGACCTCGCCCAGGTCCCGGCCGTCGCGGCGACCCTCGATCAGCTGACCCTGGCGGCCCGTCGCTGAGGACACGTAAGCCGGTCCCGGCGGAGGCCGGGACCGGCGGGGAGTCGGTGGTGCGGGGCGCTGGGGGATCGCTCGTCGTCGTTCGTCGGGATGCCCGTCGTCGGTCGTTGTCGCTGTCGTCTTCGCTCACATAGGCGAAGGAACGTTTCTTCGATAGTTCGCGGTCCGGGCGTCAGCCGCCCACCGCGCCTCCCGCGCTCGTCGCGGGGATCAGTCGATGGCGTGCGCGGCCCATGAGCTCCTCGCGCTCGTCCTCGGTCAGTCCGCCCCAGACGCCGTACGGTTCGCGCACGGCCAGCGCGTGCGCGGCACACTCGGCCCGGACCGGGCACCGCATGCAGACCTCTTTCGCCGAGTTCTCGCGCGCACTGCGCGCGGCACCGCGCTCGCCCTCCGGATGGAAGAAGAGCGAGCTGTCGACCCCGCGGCATGCCGCGAGGAGCTGCCAGTCCCACAGATCGGCGTTGGGTCCGGGAAGGCGAGAGAAATCTGCCATAGCGCATGTCCCCTTGAAACCGTGCTGAGTGGATAGGACAAGTCGGAAACGCACGGGACCCGCGCCCGGCCTGTGCCGGATCCGGCACCCCGCACTGTGCCAACGACCGTACATCTGCTGTGTAAGTAGATGTAAATATGACTCATTGCGAATCTAGCCAAAGACACCAGCGAATGGGAAGAAAAGCCGCTGAATGGGGCACGACTTCCCGAAGAAACGGCGGTGACCTGCGGCGCTGCGGTCCGTGTGCGGCCCCTTACGCAGAGTGCCGAAGAGCCTCGCCCCACCCGTAACTCTTTCGAGTGACCGTCGTTGAGAGGGCGGAGGCGGTTGAAGGAACAAGCTGTCGGGCACATGTCCGAGAGCGTTCAACCGCTCAGGTGACGAAACGTACCCAGCCTGGAGGCTCAAGGTGACGCGCATTTGCTGCGAGAGCCACGGAGGTCAGTCATGACATCCGTCCTCGTCTGCGACGACTCCCCGCTTGCCCGAGAGGCGCTCCGCCGCGCGGTCGCGACCGTGCCCGGCGTCGAGCGCGTGACGACCGCGGCCAACGGCGAGGAAGTCCTCCGCCGCTGGGGCGCGGACCGCTCGGACCTGATTTTGATGGACGTGCGCATGCCGGGACTCGGCGGCGTCGAGACCGTGCGCCGGCTGCTGTCGGCCGATCCGGGCGCCCGGATCATCATGCTCACCGTCGCCGAGGACCTCGACGGTGTCGCGCTCGCGGTCGCCGCCGGCGCCCGGGGTTACCTGCACAAGGACGCCTCGCGCGCCGAACTGCGGGCGACCGTGACCCAGGCGCTCGCCGACCCGACGTGGCGGCTCGCCCCCCGCCGGCTCCGCTCGGCCGAGATGGGCGCCGCGCCCACCCTCACCGCGCGCGAGATCCAGGTGCTGGAGGGCATGAGCCACGGCCGGTCCAACGCCGAGATCGGACGCGAGCTGTTCCTGTCCGAGGACACGGTGAAGACGCACGCCAGGCGCCTGTTCAAGAAGCTCGGCGCCTCGGACCGGGCGCACGCGGTGGCGCTCGGATTCCGGTGGGGCCTGGTCCGCTGAGTGGGCCCGTACGGGGTGACGGATGCCCGAGGGCATCCGTTTCCCGCACGATGCCGCATCCTTGAGGGTGTGGAGTTCCTCGGGGACGAGTCGGTCGAGCGGGAGGGGAGGGCGCAGGGGATGAGTTCCGGCGCACCTGCTCATAACGCTTCGGTGCACAACATGGGACACGGTGCCACGGACGCTCCGGCGCCGAGGCACCATGGACCGATGCGTGACGACGAGGCGGCGAACGCCCAGGGGGTCATCGGTGCGCTCGTCCATCGCGCCGTCGACGGCGACGAGCAGGCCACGCACGACCTGCTCGCGCACGTCCACCCGCTCGCGCTGCGCTTCTGCCGGTCCCGCCTCAACAGACTTCCGGGTGACGCCCGCCACTTCGCCGACGACCTCGCCCAGGAGGTGTGCGTCGCGGTGCTGATGGCACTGCCGCGCTACAGGGACACCGGACGGCCCTTCGAGGCCTTCGTCTTCGCCATCGCCTCGCACAAGGTCGCCGACCTGCAGCGGGCCGCGATGCGGCACCCCGGTTCGACAGCCGTGCCGTCCGACGAGATGCCCGAGCGGCCCGACGACTCCCTCGGTCCCGAGGAGCGCGCGCTGCTCAGCGACGACGCCGAGTGGGCCAAGAGGCTCCTCGCCAACCTCCCGGAGAACCAGCGCGAGCTGCTGGTGCTGCGCGTCGCGGTGGGGCTGACGGCGGAGGAGACGGGGCAGATGCTGGGGATGTCGCCGGGCGCCGTGCGGGTCGCCCAGCACCGCGCGCTGAGTCGTCTGCGGGCGCTGGCCGAGCAGTGATCCGCGCGGCGGCCGCGTACGTATGAACGTACAAAGCTGCTTACTGATCTTGATCGTGGAATGAGACGGCTTCCGAGCCCGTTAGCATGGACATCCGCACCGATCAAGGCCATTGGGGAAGGTGTCATGACCAACGTCGACGGAGTGCCCGAGAAATTCGCGACACTCGGGCTGACCTACGACGATGTGCTTCTGCTGCCGGGCGCCTCCGACATGGCGCCCGACCAGATCGACACCTCCTCGTACCTCTCGAAGAACGTGCGGGTGAACATCCCGCTGCTGTCCGCCGCCATGGACAAGGTGACCGAGGCGCGCATGGCCATCGCCATGGCCCGCCAGGGCGGTGCGGGCGTGCTGCACCGCAACCTGTCCATCGCCGACCAGGCCAACCAGGTCGACCTGGTCAAGCGCTCCGAGTCCGGCATGGTCACCGACCCGATCACCGTGCACCCGGACGCCACGCTCGCCGAGGCCGACGCGATCTGCGGCAAGTTCCGCATCAGCGGTGTGCCGGTGACCGACCGGGCCGGCAAGCTCCTCGGCATCGTCACCAACCGCGACATGGCCTTCGAGACCGACCGCAGCCAGCAGGTGCGCGACGTCATGACGCCGATGCCGCTGGTCACCGGCAAGGTCGGGATCTCCGGTGTGGACGCCATGGAGCTGCTGCGCCGCCACAAGATCGAGAAGCTTCCGCTGGTCGACGACGCGGGCATCCTCAAGGGCCTGATCACGGTCAAGGACTTCGTCAAGGCCGAGAAGTACCCGAACGCCGCCAAGGACAAGGAAGGCCGGCTGCTCGTCGGCGCGGCCGTCGGTGTCGCGGGCGACGCCTTCGAGCGCGCCCAGGCGCTGATCGAGGCGGGCGTCGACTTCATCGTCGTGGACACCGCGCACGGCCACTCCAAGCTGGTCGGCGACATGGTCGCCAAGATCAAGTCGAACTCCTCCGGTGTGGACGTCATCGGCGGCAACATCGCCACCAGGGACGGCGCCCAGGCGCTGATCGACGCGGGCGTCGACGGCATCAAGGTCGGCGTGGGCCCGGGCTCCATCTGCACCACGCGCGTGGTCGCCGGCATCGGCGTCCCCCAGGTCACCGCGATCTACGAGGCCTCGCTCGCCGCCAAGGAGGCGGGCGTGCCGGTGATCGGCGACGGCGGCCTGCAGTACAGCGGTGACATCGCCAAGGCCCTGGTCGCGGGTGCCGACACGGTCATGCTCGGCTCGCTGCTCGCCGGCTGCGAGGAGTCCCCGGGCGAGCTGCTCTTCATCAACGGCAAGCAGTTCAAGTCGTACCGCGGCATGGGCTCGCTGGGCGCCATGCAGTCCCGCGGCGAGCAGCGCTCCTTCTCCAAGGACCGCTACTTCCAGGAGGGCGTCGCCTCCGACGAGAAGCTGGTCCCCGAGGGCATCGAGGGCCAGGTCCCGTACCGCGGCCCGCTCTCCGCGGTCGTCCACCAGCTGGTCGGCGGCCTGCGCCAGTCGATGTTCTACGTCGGCGGCCGTACGGTGCCGGAGCTTCAGGCGAACGGTCGGTTCGTCCGGATCACCTCGGCGGGTCTCAAGGAGAGCCACCCGCACGACATCCAGATGACGGTCGAGGCGCCGAACTACAGCAGGAAGTAGCGCGCACGTCCCACGAGGGGCGGTCCCGGGTCGCCGGGGCCGCCCCTCGTGTGCGGGTCGGGGATACTGGTAGGGCCCCAGGCGCAGAAGGTAAGAGGGAAAGGCCACACATCGTGACTGAGATCGAGATCGGGCGCGGCAAGCGCGGCCGCCGGGCGTACGCGTTCGATGACATCGCCGTCGTACCGAGCCGGCGCACGCGGGACCCGAAGGAGGTCTCGATCGCCTGGCAGATCGACGCCTACCGCTTCGAGCTGCCCTTCCTTGCGGCCCCGATGGACTCGGTCGTCTCCCCGAGCACCGCGATCCGCATCGGCGAGATGGGCGGACTCGGCGTTTTGAACCTCGAGGGCCTGTGGACCCGCTACGAGGACCCGCAGCCGCTGCTCGACGAGATCGCCGAGCTGGACCCGGAGAGCGCCACGCGCCGGCTCCAGGAGATCTACGCCGCCCCGATCAAGGAGGAGCTGATCGGGCAGCGCATCAAGGAGGTGCGCGACTCGGGCGTCGTCACCGCCGCCGCGCTCTCCCCGCAGCGCACCGCGCAGTTCTCGAAGGCCGTCGTCGACGCCGGTGTCGACATCTTCGTCATCCGCGGCACGACGGTCTCCGCCGAGCACGTCTCCGGCGCCGCCGAGCCGCTGAACCTGAAGCAGTTCATCTACGAGCTCGACGTCCCGGTCATCGTGGGCGGCTGCGCCACCTACACCGCCGCGCTGCACCTGATGCGCACGGGTGCGGCGGGCGTGCTCGTGGGCTTCGGCGGCGGAGCCGCGCACACCACGCGCAACGTGCTGGGCATCCAGGTCCCGATGGCGACCGCCGTCGCCGACGTGGCCGCGGCCCGCCGCGACTACATGGACGAGTCCGGCGGCCGGTACGTCCACGTCATCGCCGACGGCGGTGTGGGCTGGTCGGGCGACCTGCCGAAGGCGATCGCCTGCGGCGCGGACGCGGTGATGATCGGCTCGCCGCTGGCGCGCGCGACCGACGCGCCGGGTAAGGGCCGCCACTGGGGCATGGAGGCCGTCCACGAGGACGTGCCGCGCGGCAAGCTGGTCGACCTGGGCATCGTGGGCACGACCGAGGAGGTCCTGACCGGTCCCTCGCACAGCCCGGACGGATCGATGAACTTCTTCGGCGCGCTGCGCCGGGCGATGGCGACGACCGGTTACAGCGAGCTCAAGGAGTTCCAGCGGGTCGAGGTCACGGTGGCGGACTCGCAGCACCGCCGCTGACGACCGGCCGTACACAGGACGCCGTACACAGGACAAGGGCCCGGCACTTCAGTGCCGGGCCCTTGTCCTGTGCGGGTGAGCGGGCTGGGCGCGCGCCGAGGCAGGAGCCTCACTCCTGCGCGCGTCGGCCCGCGGCCTCCCGCGCGCGGGCGGAACGCTCATGGCGATCCACAGCAGCGTGACGGCCGCGACCGCCACGGCCCACGGCTCGTGGGAGCGGAATTCGAGCGCCGGCACCCCGGCCTCCAGCACCAGGCACACCGTCGTCGCTCCGTCGCTCCGACCGCCCGGCGTTCGAGGCGCTGACATCTGCGCAGCGTCCAGCACGCCCAGGCGCTCGCGGCGACGACGCGCAGGATCTCGGCCTCCACCTGCGCGGCCGACCTGTCGCCTCGCCCGAATCCCCGGAGCCGGCCCCGGGCCGGCGGGTCCCTTGTCCACCCACCGGGATCGGATCTGTCCAGCGCCGCCTTCCGGCTCCTCAGAGGCGGTGGGCAGCGCCCGCCGGCGTCGCGCCCCGCGTGTCGAGCAGGAGCTGCGCCTTGACCGCCAGTCCCTGGAGGTCGTACGTGCGGTGGTGCTGGAGCAGCACCGTCAGGTCCGCGTCGGCGGCCGCCTCGTAGAGCGAGTCGGCGCGGGGAACGGGCAGTCCGTTCACCTGCCAGTCCGGGACGTACGGGTCGTGGTAGCTGACGGACGCGCCGAGGTCCGTCAGGCGGCGGGCGATCTCGGTGGCGGGGGAGCCGGTCAGGTCGGCCAGGTCGGGCTTGTAGGTGATGCCGAGGAGCAGGACGCGTGCGCCGCGGGCCGACTTGCCGTGCTCGTTGAGGAGCGTGGCGCTGCGCTGGACGACGTACTGCGGCATCCGGGTGTTGATGTCCTGGGCGAGGCCGACCATGCGCAGGGTGCGGCCCGTGGGCGGGAGGTGGCCGGGGTCGAGGGGGACGCCGTGCCCGCCGACGCCGGGGCCGGGACGGAAGGCCTGGAAGCCGAACGGTTTGGTCTCGGCGCAGCGGATGACGTCCCACAGGTCGATGCCGAGGTCGTGGCAGAGGACGGACATCTCGTTGACCAGCGCGATGTTGACGTGCCGGAAGTTCGTCTCGAGGACCTTGACCGTCTCGGCCTCCCGCAGGCCGCGCGCCCGGACGACCTTGTCGGTGAGCCGGCCGTAGAAGGCGGCGGCCGACTCGGTGCAGGCGGGGGTGAGGCCGCCGATGACCTTGGGGGTGTTGGCGTAGCCGTGGTCCCGATTGCCGGGGTCGGTGCGGCTGGGGGAGTACGCCAGGTGGAAGTCGCGCCCCGCGCGCAGGCCGGAGCCCTGTTCGAGCAGCGGGCGGAGGAACGTCTCGGTCGTGCCGGGCTGGACGGCCGATTCGAGGAGCACGGTGGTGTGCGGGCGCAGCCGGGACGCGAGGGCGCGGGCCGCGTCCGCGAGTGCCGTGAGGTCGGGCGCGCCGTCCGGGCCGGGAGGTGTGGGGGCGCAGATGACGGCGGTGCGCACCCGGCCCAGTTCGGCGGCGTCGGTGACCGTGCGGAAGCCGGCGGAGAGCATGCGGCGGATGTCCGCCGCGGTGACTCCGGCGGCCGGTTCGGCGGGACGGCACGGGTCGGGGTCGTAACCGATGGTCTCGATGCGGGCTGCCACGGCGGCCTGGGCGAGGGGCAGACCGAGGTGGCCGAGTCCGATGACGGCGAGATCTGCGGGCATGGCGGTGGCCGTCCTTTCCCATAGCCGGAGGGGACAGAGGTCGCAAGTCCTGTGGGCAGAACGAGCGCGCGCAATGTCACACTAGGCGTAAATATGACCGTTATGCCGGATTACGCGCGTGTGGCTAACGGAGTGTTATCCACAGGCAGTGGCTGAAGTCGGTGAGTGCGGACAGAATCGAGGTTGTGAGCCCGACCGCAGGGACGCACGGGGGCGACGGGAGGCAGCAGTGAGGACAGCGACACTGGGACCCGAGGAGCGCGCCGCAGCGCTCGCCGGTATGGCCGAGCGTGAACTGGACGTGCTGGTGGTCGGCGCCGGCGTCGTCGGAGCGGGCACCGCGCTGGACGCGGCGACGAGAGGCCTCACGACCGGTCTGGTCGAGGCCCGTGACTGGGCGTCGGGTACGTCGAGCCGGTCGAGCAAGCTCATCCACGGCGGTCTGCGGTATCTGGAGATGCTCGACTTCGCCCTGGTCAGAGAGGCGCTCAAGGAGCGCGGGCTGCTCCTGGAGCGGCTGGCCCCGCACCTGGTCAAGCCGGTGCCCTTCCTCTATCCGCTGCAGCACAAGGGCTGGGAGCGGTGGTACGCGGGATCGGGCGTCGCGCTGTACGACGCGATGTCGGTCTCCTCGGGTCACGGGCGCGGTCTCCCCGTGCACCGTCATCTGTCACGGCGTCATGCGCTGCGGGTGGCCCCGGCGCTGAAGAAGGACGCACTCGTGGGAGCCCTGCAGTACTACGACGCCCAGATGGACGACGCCCGTTTCGTCACGACCCTGGTGCGCACGGCCGCGAGTTACGGGGCTCAGGTGGCCAGCCGGGCACGGGTGGTCGGCTTCCTGCGCGAGGGGGAGCGGGTCGTCGGGGCGCGGGTGCTCGATGTCGAGGCCGGCGGCGAGTACGAGATCCGTGCCCGCCAGATCGTCAATGCGACCGGGGTGTGGACGGACGACACGCAGGCGCTGATCGGCGAGCGCGGACAGTTCCATGTGCGGGCGTCCAAGGGCATCCACCTCGTGGTGCCGAAGGACCGAATCCACTCGACCACCGGTCTGATCCTGCGCACGGAGAAGTCGGTGCTGTTCGTCATCCCGTGGGGCCGGCACTGGATCGTGGGCACCACGGACACCGAATGGGACCTGGACAAGGCGCACCCCGCCGCGTCCAGCGCGGACATCGACTACCTGCTGGAGCACGTCAATTCGGTGCTCGCCGTGCCCCTCACCCGCGACGACGTCCAGGGGGTGTACGCGGGGCTGCGGCCGCTGCTCGCCGGCGAGTCCGACGCGACGAGCAAGCTGTCCCGCGAGCACACGGTGGCGCACCCGGTGCCGGGGCTGGTGGTCGTGGCGGGCGGCAAGTACACGACGTACCGGGTGATGGCGAAGGACGCGGTGGACGAGGCGGTGCACGGTCTCGACCAGAGGGTGGCCGCATGCGTCACGGAGGAGATCCCGCTCCTCGGAGCCGAGGGCTACCGCGCCCTGTGGAACGCCCGGGCGAGGATCGCGTCACGGACCGGTCTCCATGTCGTGCGCGTCGAGCACCTGTTGAACCGGTACGGCTCCCTGGCCGAGGAGCTGCTGGCGCTGATCGCCGAGGACCCCTCGCTCGGCGAGCCGCTCACCGGCGCCGACGACTACCTCCGCGCCGAGGTCGTCTACGCGGCCTCGCACGAGGGCGCACGCCATCTGGACGACGTGCTGACGAGGCGCACCAGGATCTCGATCGAGACCTTCGACCGGGGGACGCGCTGTGCGCGGGAGTGCGCGGAGCTGATGGCTCCGGTGCTGGGGTGGGAGCAGGCGCACGTCGAGAAGGAGGTCGAGCACTACGAGAAGCGGGTCGAGGCCGAGCGGGAGTCGCAGCGTCAGCCGGACGACCTGACGGCGGACGCGGCGCGGCTGGGGGCGCCGGACATCGTGCCGATCTGACGGACCGGCCCGGAAGCCCGGCCGGAGTCTGCCCGTCCGCTTCGGCGCACAGGCCGGCCGTCACCGACCGTTTCCGCCGAGCCCTGATCGGCGGAGAGCCGCCTCGGGAGCGTGGCCGGACGAGGCGGGCAAGGCCCCGACCAGCGCAGGGGCGGGCTTCACAGCGCGTGACCGTTCCGGCGGAGGCTGCCCCGCGCGCCCGCGTGTGCCCGGTGTGTGGACCCGGGAGAGATTCCGGTCCTGGGGTAAGGGACAATGGTCGCTCTGCCAGGGCGGGTTACCGCATCGGGAAGCGGGAAGCGGCAGGCGCGGGCGAAGATCAGGGATCGCAGAGGGGACGCATGTCGGAGGCTGAGCAGTCGCGGGAGCCCCAGCGGGACGAGACCGAGGGGGCCGGCCTCGCCGGCAAGGGCGAGGACTCCGCCGTGGGCGCCGGGGGCCGCAGCGGCGACTCCACGCCCGAGGACACGGGGGACGCGGCCGGGGGAGTCGCGCCTGGCGGGGCGGTGACGGACCCTCAGGCCGACCCGTCCGCTGCCGGGGCGGGGGACGAGGCGTCCTCCGGCGACGCGACGTCAGGTGACGCGTCGTCCGACGAGGCAGCGCCCGGAGACGCTACGTCCGGAGATGCGACGTCCGGAGGCGCGACGCTCGGCGGCACACCGTCCGGCGACGCGTCAGGTGACGCGTCGTCCGTCGAGGCAGCGGCCGGAGAGCTGTCGTCCGCTGACGTCAAGACCTCGGACACCGGCGTCGCGGAGGGAGCTGTCACCGAGGCCCCTGCGGCGGGCACGGACGAGGCCGACGCCGACGGTGCGCGCTCCGACGCAGGAGGCGCTTCCACGGCGGGCAAGGCCGATGCCGTCGAGGCGCCTTCCGACGCGGGTGGCGCTCCCGCGGCGGGTGACATGAAGGCAGCGGGCGTGACCAAGGGCGTGGCCGGAGGGACCACGGGCAAGGGGGACGCGGCGTCGCCCACTGGCGCGGCCAAGCCCACCGCCACCGCTGACGCGGCCTCTGACAGCGTGGCCGGCAACGGTCCTCGCGACGGCGGCGCGGCAGCCACGGGCGCGGGCACCTCCGGCGTCGTCGCGAGCGGCACCGGCCGTGGGGCCGCGGGTTCCGGGCCCGAGAAGGCCGCCGCCAGTGGCGCCAAGGCGCCCGAAGGGCGGTTGCTGGCCGGGCGTTACCGGCTGGGAGGCGTGCTCGGCCGCGGTGGGATGGGCACCGTGTGGCGTGCCGTCGACGAGACGCTCGGGCGCACCGTCGCCGTCAAGGAGCTGCGCTTCCCGAACGCGATCGACGAGGAGGAGAAGCGCCGGCTCATCACGCGTACGCTCCGCGAGGCCAAGGCCATCGCCCGGATCCGTAACAACAGCGCCGTCACCGTCTACGACGTCGTCGACGAGGACGACCGGCCGTGGATCGTCATGGAGCTCGTCGAGGGCAAGTCGCTCGCCGAGGTCGTGCGCGAGGACGGCATCCTGACGCCCCGTCGCGCCGCCGAGGTCGGGCTCGCGATCCTCGACGTACTGCGTTCCGCGCACCGCGAGGGCATCCTGCATCGCGACGTGAAGCCGTCCAACGTGCTCATCGGCAAGGACGGCCGCGTCGTCCTCACCGACTTCGGCATCGCCCAGGTCGAGGGCGACCCGTCGATCACGTCGACCGGCATGCTCGTCGGCGCCCCTTCGTACATCTCGCCCGAGCGCGCCCGCGGCCACAAGCCCGGGCCCGCCGCGGACCTGTGGTCCCTCGGCGGCCTGCTGTACGCGAGCGTCGAGGGCTGCCCGCCGTACGACAAGGGTTCCGCGATCGCGACGCTGACCGCGGTCATGACCGAGCCGCTCGACCCGCCGAAGAACGCGGGCCCGCTGGAGGAGGTCATCTACGGCCTGCTCGCCAAGGACCCGGCCCAGCGGCTCGACGACGCGGGCGCCCGGACCCTGCTCACCCAGGTGGTCAACGCCCCCGAGGCGCCGGTCCGGACGGCCGGGACCGAGACGCCGGTGGAGCAGACACGGGCCATACGCATCCCGCCGGTCCCGCCCGCGCCGCCGGTGCGCCCGGACGCCAAGCCGAAGGACCCGGCGGCCGATCGGCTGCGCGGGGCCCTGCGTTCCGTGCGGAACGCAGCCGCTGCGGCCAAGGCCGAGACAAGGGCCGAGGCGGGCGGGGGGACGAGGACGGCGACCACGGCCGCTGCGGCGGTCCCCGCTTCCGCCACACCGTCTGCCGGCAGGACCGCTCCCGTCCGCGCGCCGCTCACGGATGTGGTGCCCCGCCGCACCCTGGTGATCATCGCGGTCGTCGCCGTCCTCGTGGTGCTCTCCACCGTGCTCGTCTTCGCGCTCGGCGGAGACGACAAGGCCAATGAGGGCAAGGGCAAGAACGACACAGCCGCGTCGGCGGGTCCGTCCGCGGGCGGCGACGGCAAGGCCACCGTCGGCGGTGCCGCGACGCCGGACAGTGGGCAGGGCACGGACAAGGACGCGGGCGAGGACGCCGGCAAGGACGACCAGGCCGGCAGCACCGGCACGTCCGGCGGGCAGCCCTCCGGCGACGGCAGCGGCACCGGCGCGGGCAAGGACGCCCTGCCCGCGGGGTACGTGATGGTCTCCAACGACCAGTTCCACTTCACCATGGCGATGCCGGAGAAGTTCCGGATGACCGGAATCGCGGGCCGCAACTCCGGCGCCAAGTTCAGCGTCGACGGCGGCGTGCCGCGCGTTCAGGTCGACTTCACCGCCAGCCCGGGCGGCGATGCGGCCGCCGCCTGGTCCGCGGCCGTCCTCGGCGTCAAGTCGACGAGCACCGGTTACAAGCACATCGGCATTCGGAAGGTCGACTACAACGGCTATCCGACCGTCGCCGACTGGGAGTTCGAGCGCACGGAGAGCGGTCAGCGGGTACGCGTTCTGAACAGGGGCTTCAAGGTCGACGCCAAGCACGGCTACGCGATCATGATCACGTGCAAGGCGACTGAGTGGGACGCCGAGGAGTGCAAGACGCTGCGCACGACGGCGTTCGCGACGTTCAGCCCCAAGGACTGAGCAAGGCCACGTATCGTGAGAACTCGCGGACGGAATGCAGCGACAAGGGGCCGTTGAGCGACCGGTATTGACGGCTTCGCGCGGCTGTGTGCGGTGTTTCCGGACCGGCCGGGGGGACAGCGCGCACGTGGGGAGGCGTCGTGGAGGACTATGCGGGAAGGGTGCTCGCCGACCGCTATCGCCTGCCGTTGCCGCCCTCCGACGAGTTCGAGCTGGCCGAGACGCGCGCGTTCGACACGTACAGCGGCCATGAGGTGCTGGTGCGGCAGGTTCCGCTGCCGGAGGTCGTGGACGCCGAGGTGGTCGACGGTGACGGGCTCGCAGGCGCCGCCGTGCCCCGGCGGATGCCGGGGCGTGCGACGCGGCGGCCGACCGACCCGGCCGTGCGCCGGGCCGTCGAGGCCGCGCAGGCGGCGGCGCGGATCCCCGACCATCCGCGCCTCGACCAGGTCTTCGACGTATTCGCCGAGGACGGCTCGCTCTGGATCGTGAGCGAGCTCGTCGGCGCACGTCCGCTCGCCGCCCTCCTCGCGGAGAAGCCGCTCAGCCCCTACCGCGCGGCCGAGGTGGCGTCCGATGTGCTCACCGCGCTGCGCGTCCTGCACGCCCATGGCTGGACCCACCGGAACATCACCGTGCGCACCGTCCTCGTCTGCGACGACGGCCGCGTGGTGCTCACCGGCCTGGCCTCCGGAGCGGCCGAGGAGGCGCTCTGCGGGTACGCGCCGGTCCCCGAGCCGCCCGAGGCAGGCCCCGACGGTCCGGAGGCCGGCTTCGACGGCCCTGGCCCCGGCCACGACCTCGCGGGCGCCCCGGAGGCGACCGGGGCCGAGCCGGTGCCGCGGCCGCGCGCGGGCGGCGCGCCGGACGGCCCGGCTGCCCTGGAGCCCGCCCGGTCCGCGTTGCCCCGTCAGGCCGGCACGGACACCGGCCGACTCCCGGACGTACGGGCCGCCAGGGCGGGCGCCATTGCGGCCTACCGCGCGGGCGCCCGCGCGGCGGCGCGTGTCCATGACGGCCGGGGGCGCGACACCGGACGGTACGCGGGCGGCGCCGACGACGACCGCCCCGTGCAGGACGGCCTGGACCCCGACTGGTGGGCCCGTCGCCCGGGCGAGGGCGAAGACCGCCGTGCCGACGACCAGACATCCGCGTACGACGACGGCCAGGGCGACGCATCCGCGTACGACGACGACGGCCAGGGCGACGCATCCGCGTACGACGACGACGGCCAGTCCGGGGTATCCGCGTACGACGACGGCCACGACGGGACATCCGCTTACGACGACTACGACGACTACGACGACGAGGAAGGGCCCGGCCGCGCCCGCCTCGCCGGGACCTGGCACGACGCCGCGCCCCCCGGCCGTGACGGCCCCGGCCCCCTCTCCGCGGGCGGCAGCCGCCCCGCGCTGCCCGCCGCGCGCCCTGGGGGCGAGATCCCGCGGAACGACCCGTACCGCGACGACCCCTACGGCGTGCGCCAGGCGGCGGCCGGTCACGGGCGTCCGGACAGCGGCACCCACGGAGCCCGTCCCGCGCTGCCGGCCGCCCGACCGGACAGCTCGGCGACGGGCAGCTGGAACCGCGGCGGTGGCGGCGGAGACGCCCTGCGCGCCGACGCCCAGCGCCGTCCGGTCCCCGCCGGGAGCTCCCCGGCGCCCGCGTCCGGCCGCTGGGACGACGTCGTGGCGGGCGCCGCCGCCCCCGTCTTCCGCGGCCCGGCCACGCCGCTGGCGGCCGAGCGCGCGCGCCAGGCGCGGATCGCCGTCGTCGGCGCGGTCACCGAGCGATGGGCCCCGGAGCAGGCCGGACCGGTCCACGAGAACTGGCAGCTGGCCGCCCCCGTCGGACCGGCCACGGACCTGTGGGCGCTCGGCGCGCTGCTCTTCCGGGCGGTCCAGGGCCATGCCCCGTACCCCGAGGAGAGCGCCGCCGAGCTGGTCCAGCTCGTGTGCGCGGAGCCGCCCGCGTTCGCGGAGGAGTGCGGGCCGCTGCGTCCCGTCGTCGAATCGCTGCTGCGTCAGGACCCCACGGAGCGGCCCGATTTCGAGGAGCTGCGCGGCTGGCTGCGGTCTCTGGTGCGTTCCGCGCCGGAGCCGGAGGCGGGCATGGGCGTCGTGCCGCTCCCCGCGGGCCCGGTGGACGCCTCGCGCCTGCCGGTCGTACGCCGGCGGGGAGAGCTGGTGCGCAGGCGCCGGTCAGGCGGCCGGGAGGCGGCGCACGGCCGGCACCGGCACAAGGGACCGAGGGGCGGTGTCCGTGCGGGGCGGGTCGAGCGCCGGGACCACCTGGCGCGTCCGGAGCGGCAGCCGTACGGCGGTCGGAGTCGTGCGCCGCGTGCCCTGGGCCGCACCTTGCTGCTGCTGATCCTGCTCGCCTTGGTGGCGGCCGTCGCGTACGCGTTCCTGTTCATGCCCAGAGCGGGCTCCGGGGAGCCCGGCCCGGGAGCCGGCCGCACGGCGGGTGCGGGGCCGAGCCCGGGGCGGACGGGCGGTGAGGGGGAGGGCGGCCAGGGGGCCTCGCCGAGCGGGAGCTCCGGTGCGCAGCAGCCGCAGACCTCGGCGCCGGCCGCGAGCCTGCCCGACGGCTATGTGCTGCGCGAGGACCCCGAGGGCTTCCGGCTCGCCGTCGACGAGGACTGGCGGCGCAGCCCGATCAACGATGCCGGCCAAGTGCGTTACGGCGACGGCGACTTCACGCTGATCGTGGTGCCCGGGCGGGACCCGGTGAGCACCAGCGGCGACGATCCGCTGGTCTACCAGCGGGACAAGGAGCGGGAGCTCCAGCCGTTCCGGGACTCGTCGTGGGCGAGCGCGAGCGGACTGCGCCGCATCGACGTGGGGCAGCAGTCGATGGCGGAGGGCCAGTTCACCTGGCAGGACAGCACCGGCCGCGAGGTGTTCGTCCGCAACCTCGCGGTGATCGTCGGCGACAGCTACCACGTGATCCAGGTGATCGGACCGGCCGACCGGCGGGACCGGGTCACCGAGATCCATCAGCAGGCCACGGCCACGTACCGCGTGACGCGCTGAGCCGCTGCCCGGCCGTCAACCTCCCTCCCCGGCCTTCCGGTTCCGCCCGAACCATCCCGAACCGGCCTCCCTGTCACGGAGCGTGACGTCTCGGCAGCTGACCACGCATCACAGTGCGGTCACTTGAGCGAGCCTCGGTTCCACGTCCGGGCTTCCCCTCCGTAACCTGTAAATCCTAAGAACGGGGCGGGTACGTGGAACACACTCACAGCACAGGCGCCGGTCTGCTGCTCGCCGGGCGCTACCGGCTGGGCGAGACCATTGGACGCGGCGGCATGGGCAAGGTCTGGCGCGCTCATGACGAGGTGTTGCACAGAGTAGTCGCCGTCAAGGAACTGACGGCGGGTCTGTACGTCTCCGAGGCCGACCGGACCGTGCTGCACGCCCGGACCCAGAAGGAGGCCCGGGCGGCGGCGCGCATCAGCCATCCCGGTGTCGTCACGGTCCATGACGTGCTGGAGCACGACGCCCGGCCCTGGATCGTCATGCAGTACGTCGACGGGCCCTCGCTCGCCGACGCCGCCAAGGAGCCCGGCCGCATCGACGAGCGGGAGGCCGCCCGGATCGGGCTGCACGTCCTGGGCGCGCTCGGCGCCGCGCATGCCGCAGGGGTGCTCCACCGGGACATCAAGCCCGCCAACGTCCTGCTGGGCCGTGACGGCCGGGCGATGATCACCGACTTCGGGATCGCGGCGATCGAGGGTGACTCGACGATCACCAGGACGGGGGAGATCGTCGGCTCGATCGACTATCTGGCTCCCGAGCGGGTCCGCGGCCACGACCCGGGCCCGGCGTCCGACCTGTGGTCGCTGGGCGCGACGCTGTACACGGCGCTGGAGGGGCGGTCGCCGTTCCGCCGCTCGTCGCCGCTGGCGACGATGCAGGCCGTGGTGGACGACCCGCCGCCCGCGCCGCTGCGGGCGGGCCGCCTCGCACCCGTGATCATGGCGCTGCTCCACAAGGACCCGGCGGCCCGCCCCTCGGCGGCCGAGGCCGAGCGGATGCTGACGGAGGCCGTGGAGGGCCGGGACCCGGCCGTGCCGGCGCAGCGGGTGACTCAGCGGCTGCCGCAGGGCGCCGTCACGGCCTCCGGCACGGGCGCGGCGGGTTCCGGCACGGTCCTGGCCGCGGCGCCCGGCGCGGACGCCGTCCGGCCGCGGCGCGGTCCCCGGCTGCGCACGCTCGCCGTCGTCGTGGTCCTCGCGGCCGTGGTCGGCGGCGGCGCGGGCCTCGCCGCGATGAAGTACGCGGACGGGGGCGGCGCCGGGGAAAGGACCACGGACAGCGGAGGACCGACCGGGCAGGCCCGGGCGTCGGACGTCCCGGACGGCTGGGGGCGCGTCAAGGACCCGAAGGGGTTCGTCCTGTGGGTGCCCGACGGCTGGAAGCGCCAGGCCGACGGCGACCAGATCGACTACACGCCGGACAACGGCCGCCACCGCATCCGGATCAGCGTCGACCCGTCCCCGGACTTCGAGAATCCCTACATGCACATGCTGGACATGCAGAAGGGGCTGGCGAAGCGCCTGCCGGACTACCGCCGGCTGAAGCTGCGTCCCAACACGTTCCGCGACCAGACGCAGTCCGCGCTCTGGGAGTTCACCTGGACCGAGCGCACGGAGCACCCCGGGCCCCGGCGTGCCATCGACCAGATGTACTACGAGGACGACGGCACCGAGTACGCCCTCTACATGTCCGGCCCGGCGAAGGACTGGGACGTGATCCGCGAGCAGTTCGACACGATGCTCAGGGGCTGGCGGCCGCCCTCGAACTGACGGCCGGGCGGTCGTCCGCGGAGATCCGTACTACGGCTTCATCACACTGCCGGCCTCCGTCGAACCATGACGAGCCCCTGATCAGGGCTTATCTGCCAGTGATCACTGGCGTAATCGTGGGGGCCCGGTGAAAAGCTGTTACCGACGGGTACCCAAAGTGCCCGCCGCCGCATACTCTCGCCCCCATGACGGACTCGCAGGCCACCGCAACCGCCCTCGGCACCAACCCCATCGCCGCCTCGCCGGCCGGTGCGCGCACCGCAGCCGACGTGGTCACTCCCGAACTGGTCGCCCAGCTCACCAGGGGTGTGACGGGCTCCGGCCGCACGGCGAACCACGCCCCGTTCACCGGCGAGAAGCTGGCGGACCTGCCCGAGTCCGGCCCCGAGGACGTCGCCGCCGCCTTCGAGCGGGCCCGTGCCGCCCAGCGGGTGTGGGAGGCCACCCCGGTGCGCGCCCGTGCCGCCGTGCTGCTGCGCTTCCACGACCTGGTGCTCGATCGCCAGGCCGAGGTGCTGGACCTGATCCAGCTGGAGACCGGCAAGGCCCGGCTGCACGCGCACGAGGAGGTGCTGGCCGTCGCCGTCGCGGCCCGCCACTACGGGCGCAAGGCCCCCGCGTATCTCAGGCCCAAGCACCACACGGGCGTCGTGCCCGTCCTGACGAAGACCACCGAACTGCGCCAGCCGCGCGGGGTGGTGGGCCAGATCGCGCCCTGGAACTACCCGCTGGAGCTGTCCGTCGGCGACGCCCTGCCCGCCTTCGTCGCCGGCAACGCGGTCGTCATGAAGCCCGACACCGAGACCGCGCTCACCGCGCTGTGGGCGCGCGACCTGCTGATCGAGGCGGGGCTGCCCGCCGAGGTGTTCCAGGTCGTCATCGGCGAGGGCCCGGTCGTCGGCCCCGAGGTCGTCAAGCACGCCGACTACGTCTCCTTCACCGGATCGACCCGCACCGGCCGCGAGGTCGCCCAGGGGGCGGCCGCCCGGCTGGTCGGCGTCTCCCTCGAACTCGGCGGCAAGAACGCCATGCTGGTGCTCCACGACGCCGATGTGGAGAAGGCCGCGGCCGGCGCCGTCCGCGCCTGCTTCTCGTCCGCGGGCCAGCTGTGCATCTCCATCGAGCGGCTGTACGTCCACGAGTCGATCGCCGACGAGTTCGTCGAGCGCTTCGCCGCGCGCACCAAGGCGATGCGGCTCGGCACCTCCCTCGCCTACGGCGCGGACATGGGCTCCCTCGTCGGCCCGCGCCAGCTGGAGACCGTGACCCGCCATGTCGAGGAGGCCGTCGCCAAGGGCGCGACGCTCGTCGCCGGCGGCGTCGCCCGCCCCGACATCGGCCCCTACTTCTACGAGCCCACCATCCTCGACGGCGTCGACGCGCCGATGGCCGTGTGCGGCGAGGAGACCTTCGGGCCGGTCGTGTCCGTCTACCGCTTCTCGGACGAGGACAAGGTGGTCGAGCTGGCCAACGCCACCGCGTACGGGCTCAATTCGAGCGTGTGGACCAAGGACGGCAGGCGAGGCCACGCGGTCGCCGCGAAGCTGCGCACCGGCACGGTCAACATCAACGAGGGCTACGCCCCTGCCTACGGCAGCGTCCAGGCGCCCATGGGCGGCATGAAGGACTCCGGGCTCGGCCGGCGGCACGGCTCCGAGGGCATCCTCAAGTACACGGAGGCGCAGACCGTCGCCCAGCAGCGACTGCTGCCTCTCGCCCCGTCGTTCGGCATGGACGACGAGAAGTACGCCGCGTTCATGAGCTTCAGCCTGAAGGCCATGAAGGCCCTGCGTCTGAGCTGACCCCCCGGCCCCACCCGTACGCCCGCACATTTCACGAGGAGAGCCATGTCCGAGGTACCCCCTGCCCGAAATCAGGACGCGGCGGACGGCGTCGTGTACGACTACGACGTGATCGTCGTGGGCTCCGGCTTCGGCGGCTCCGTCTCCGCCCTCCGGCTGTCCGAGAAGGGATACCGGGTCGGAGTCCTCGAGGCGGGCCGCCGGTTCACCAGGGAGTCGCTGCCGAAGAACTCCTGGGACCTGCGCAACTACCTCTGGGCCCCCGCGCTCGGCCTGTTCGGCATCCAGCGCATCCACCTGCTCGGCAACGTGATGGTGCTCGCGGGGGCGGGCGTCGGCGGCGGCTCGCTCAACTACGCCAACACGCTCTACGTCCCGCCCGCGCCGTTCTTCAACGACCCGCAGTGGAAGGACATCACCGACTGGCAGGACGAGCTCACGCCGTACTACGACCAGGCCCGCCGCATGCTCGGCGTACGGCTCAACCCGACGATGACGCCCTCGGACGTCCACCTGAAGGCGACCGCCGAGGCGATGGGCGTGGGCGACACCTTCCACATGGCCCCGGTCGGCGTGTTCTTCGGGGACGGCGACGACGCCGACGGATCGGTGAGGGCCCGGCCCGGCCAGGAGGTCGCCGACCCGTACTTCGGCGGGGCGGGCCCCTCGCGCAAGGCGTGCACCGAGTGCGGCGAGTGCATGACGGGCTGCCGGCACGGGGCCAAGAACACCCTCAACGAGAACTATCTCCACCTCGCCGAGAAGGCGGGCGCGGTCGTCCACCCGATGACGTCCGTCGTCGCGGTGACCGAGGACTCGCGCGGCGGCTTCGCGGTCAGGACCCTGCCGAGCGACAACAGGCGCAAGGGCCGGGGCCGTACGTTCCGGGCCCGCCGGGTCGTCATCGCCGCCGGCACGTACGGCACGCAGACCCTGCTGCACCGGATGAAGGACAGCGGGCTGCTGCCGCGGCTGTCCGCGCGCCTCGGCGAGCTGACCCGGACCAACTCCGAGGCACTCGTCGGCGCCCAGACCGACAACCGCCGCTACCGCAAGCGCCACGGCGCGGACCGGGTCGACTTCACGCGCGGTGTCGCGATCACGTCCTCGATCCACCCGGACGAGAACACCCACATCGAGCCGGTCCGCTACGGCCGTGGCTCGAACGCCATGGGCGGCATGACGATCCTCCAGGTGCCCTACCGGGCCAAGGGCCGGGTCGCCGGCTGGCTCGGCAACATGGCCAGGCACCCGTTGCTCGCGCTCCGCGCGCTGTCCAACCGGCGCTGGTCCGAGCGGACGATCATCGGCCTGGTCATGCAGTCGCTGGACAACTCGCTGACCACCTACCGCAAACCGAGCGGCATCGGAAAGGGCCTGCTCACCGCCCGCCAGGGTCACGGCGCCCCGAACCCGAACCAGATCCCCGAGGCCACGCGCGCCGCGTCCCTGCTCGCGGAGGAGATCAACGGCTTCGCGGGGTCCAACATCGGTGAGCTCATGGGCACCCCGCTCACCGCCCACTTCCTCGGCGGCTGCCCGATCGGCGCCTCGGCCGACGAGGGCGTGATCGACCCGTACCACCGGCTGTACGGGCACCCGGGCATCTCGGTCGTCGACGGCTCCGCCGTCTCCGCGAACCTGGGCGTCAACCCGTCGCTGACGATCACGGCTCAGGCGGAGCGCGCGATGTCGTTCTGGCCCAACAACGGGGACGAGGACACACGTCCTGCCCAGGGCGCGGCATACGAGCGGCTGTCCCCGGTGGCGCCGAAGTCCCCGGCCGTCCCGGCCGAGGCGTTCGGCGCGCTGAGGCTGCCGTTCCTGGGCATCCCGGCGGTCCCGCCCAAGAAGTAGCCCGCGCGCCCGCGCCGCGCCCGCGCACGACGAAGGCCGCTGCACCCCCCTCCGAGTGCAGCGGCCTCCTGGCTTCGGCGGCCGCCGCGCGCCGCAGCGCACAAGAGGCCGTTGTTACGCATGCATGACCTGTGACCAGTGGGGATGGTTGTCCTCGCGCCGCGGAATCCTCATGTGAGGTGGATCACACACAGGACCCCGCCGTCGACGCGTCATGGCGGGCACACGGCAGGGGAAGGGCCCCGCGGACGCCGAGTCCGCGGGGCCCTTCCGTTCGGCACCGGCGTCAGGGCGGCGCGGTGCCGTGGCGCGGCGCCGGGGGGCTGCGCCGCGTGGGGGAGGCCGCCGCCCCGGCGCTCGCGCGGCGCGGGGTTCGGCCTGTGACAGTGCGGTTGCGCAGAGGGGGACGTGCTCGTACTCGTGTCTGGGGGACGGGATGCGGCCTGCGCACCGTCCGACCGGATGCGGTCGGCGCCGGGCGTCCCCGGAGCCGACCGCCCTTGGGGTGACCGGGCTGCTGTCCCCTGCCGACCGGTCACGCGCGCTGGGGCGAGGTCCCACGACGCACCTGCGGGTGCGTCACACGCTCCAGCGGAGCCACGCGTGGTTTCCTTCGAGGCCCGCCCCTGGCTGGCGCGGACATCGGGACCAACGAAGACCGGCCGGGTGCGTCACGCGCCGTACGGGTGAGGATGCGCCCGAACGCAGGTGCGCAGGCGTAGGCCCACGGCTCAGATGCGGCCCCGGCACAGCTCCAGCATCGTCATCGCGAGCGAGGTGCCGGGCTTGCCGAGCGCGTCCCTGTAGTGGCCGAGCACCTCCATCTCGCGCGCCAGGTTGACCCGGCGGCCGCCGGAGGCGATCCGGGCGTCCTGGATCACCGCCGATACCGCCATGCGTTCCTGGATCAGGCCGATGATGCGGTCGTCGAGCGCGTCGATGCGCTCGCGCGCGCCGGCGATCACGTGGGCGGCGTCGTCGGTGCGGGCGCCGGTCTTGTCGAGTACCTCGGTCACGGGGGCTCTCCTCGTTTCGGTGGGGCCCCGGATCGGCACGGCCCGGAGAAAGCCGAAGCGCCCCGGGCCTTGTCGGCCCGGGGCGCCTGGGAAGTCGCTGTCAGAAGCTAGGCAGCACGACCATGGCAGCCGGACGGGCCGGTGCCATAGGTAAAGACGAAGGTCAGCTGCGTGTGCATGCGGTCAGTATGGACTCCGGCCCGTCGCGCGCCAAAGCCGGGTTCGGATGGTGAGACGAAGGTATGCCCGCCCGTCCCGGTAGAATCGACAAATACCGACCCTCTCCCACCGCCGGAAGGCCGCCAGTGTCATCAGCGTCCCCCGCTGCCGCGCCCGCATCCAACCCGGACGTCGTCCTGGTTGTCGATTTCGGCGCCCAGTACGCCCAGCTCATCGCCCGCCGCGTTCGTGAGGCCCGGGTCTACAGCGAGATCGTCCCGTCCACGATGCCCGTGGCGGAGATGCTGGCGAAGAACCCGAAGGCGATCATCCTCTCCGGCGGCCCGTCCTCGGTGTACGCGGAGGGCGCCCCGCGCCTGGACCGCGAGATCTTCGAGGCCGGCGTCCCCGTCTTCGGCATGTGCTACGGCTTCCAGCTGATGGCCACGACCCTCGGCGGCACCGTCGACAACACCGGTGCGCGTGAGTACGGCCGTACGCCGCTGCACGTCACCAAGCCCGGCTCCACCCTCTTCGAGGGCACGCCCGACGAGCAGTCGGTGTGGATGTCGCACGGCGACGCCTGCTCGGCAGCGCCGGAGGGCTTCACCGTCACCGCGTCCACCGACGTGGTCCCGGTCGCCGCCTTCGAGAACGACGAGAAGAAGCTCTACGGCGTGCAGCACCACCCCGAGGTGATGCACTCCACCTACGGCCAGCAGGTCCTGGAGCACTTCCTCTACCGCGGCGCCGGCATCGAGCCGAGCTGGACCACGGGCAACGTCATCGAGGAGCAGATCGCGGCGATCCGCGAGCAGGTCGGCACCAAGCGCGCCATCTGCGGTCTGTCCGGCGGCGTGGACTCGGCGGTCGCCGCGGCCCTCGTCCAGAAGGCCATCGGCTCCCAGCTGACCTGCGTCTACGTCGACCACGGCCTGATGCGCAAGGGCGAGACCGAGCAGGTCGAGAAGGACTTCGTGGCCGCGACCGGCGTCCAGCTGAAGGTCGTCGACGCGGAGAAGCGGTTCCTCGACGCGCTCGCGGGCGTCTCCGACCCCGAGGAGAAGCGCAAGATCATCGGCCGGGAGTTCATCCGCGTCTTCGAGCAGGCGCAGGCCGAGATCGTGGCGGAGGCCGCGGGCGGCGAGGACGTCGCCTTCCTCGTGCAGGGCACGCTCTACCCGGACGTCGTCGAGTCCGGCGGCGGCACCGGCACCGCCAACATCAAGTCGCACCACAACGTGGGCGGTCTGCCCGAGGACCTCGAGTTCGAGCTCGTCGAGCCGCTGCGCAAGCTGTTCAAGGACGAGGTCCGCATGGTCGGCCAGGAGCTCGGCCTGCCGGAGGAGATCGTCCAGCGCCAGCCGTTCCCCGGCCCCGGTCTCGGCATCCGCATCGTCGGCGAGGTCACCAAGGAGCGCCTGGACCTGCTGCGCGAGGCGGACGCCATCGCCCGTGAGGAGCTCACGGCGGCCGGCCTCGACCGCGACATCTGGCAGTGCCCCGTCGTGCTGCTCGCCGACGTCCGCAGCGTCGGCGTCCAGGGCGACGGCCGCACCTACGGCCACCCGATCGTCCTGCGCCCCGTCTCGTCCGAGGACGCCATGACGGCCGACTGGACGCGCATGCCGTACGAGGTGCTCGCGAAGATCTCCACCCGGATCACCAACGAGGTCGCCGACGTCAACCGCGTGGTGCTCGACGTGACGAGCAAGCCGCCGGGCACCATCGAGTGGGAGTGATTCTCCCCGCCGCCGTACGCGACGCCGTCGCCCGCCTCGTGCGGGTGGCGGCGTCGCCGTGTGCGGGGGCTGCGCCCTTGAAGTGCCGAGCCGCTCTGGTCTGTTGACCTCCGCGGCACTACCTTCCGGGCCATGACGTTCACGCCGGAGCCCCTGCCCGTGGAGCAGTTGCGGTTCGCGATGCCGCCCGTGCACGAGTCCGTCGTCGAGGAGCGCGCGTACCGCAAGGAGCGGCTCGCCGGGGCGCTGCGGCTGTTCGGGCGTTTCGGGTACGAGGACGGGGTGTCGGGACACATCACCGCACGGGACCCGGAATTCACCGACTGCTTCTGGGTGAACCCCTTCGGCGTCCCCTTCGCCCACGTATCCGCCGGGGACCTGGTCCTCGCCGACCGGTGGGGCCGGGCGGTCGTCGGACGGCACCGCGTCAACCAGGCGGCTTTCGCCGTGCACGCCCAGGTGCACCTGGCCCGCCCCGACGTCGTCGCGGTCGCCCACACCCACACGGTGCACGGGCGGGCGCTCGCCGCGCTGGGCCACCCGGTCGAGCCCCTCACCCAGGAGGCCTGCGCCTTCTACGAGGACCACGCGGTGGTCGACGCGTACACGGGGGTGAGCGTGGACGAGGACGAGGGGCGGCGGATCGCGGAGACACTCGGGCCGCGCAAGGCGCTCGTGCTGCGCAACCACGGGCTGCTGACCGTCGGCGACTCGGTCGACGCCGCCGCCTGGTGGTTCATCTCGATGGAGCGCTGCGCGCAGGTGCAGCTGGCGGCGCGGGCCGCGGGCAGGGCCGTGCCCATCGGACGCCGGCAGGCGCTGGCCACGCGCGAACAGCTGGGCGGGGACCTGGTGGCCTGGATCAGTTTCCAGCCGCTGTGGCAGCAGATCAGCCGCGCCGAACCGGACCTCCTCCAGTAGCCGAGGTCAATTCCGCGCCGCCGGTTTCACGCTTCCAGGCCTCGGCCATCGGGGTGGCGGCCGTTTGCGTACGGCACAATTCCCATGCATCACAAGGCGCTTGGCCTGTCGATGCGGAGAGGTGGCGTTCGGCCGTGGCGGTGCAAGAAGCGGGACAGTGCGACACGTGCGCGCACGGGGCGCGCGAAGGTCATCGGCGCGCGGTGGCCGAGTTCCTCGCCAAACGGGACGAGTTCGCGGCGGGTGAAGGGCTTCCCGCGGGCGTCGCCCATTCACCGGGCGCCTCGCGGCAGTGGGTGTCCGACGAGCTGACGCAGTCGGCCCGCAGCGTCGCAGGTCTCGACCGGGCCGTGGCCGCGTCCCGGCTGCGCGGGGTCCGGCTGCGCACCCTGGCCGGGGTGTGGGGGTGCTTCACGGCGCTCGTCGTCGCGCAGACGGCGACCGCGATCGGCACGGGCTGGACCCCGGCGCGCACGGCGGGGCTGCTCGCCGCGCTCGTCGTCGCCGGCGCCCTCACCGGCGCGGCGCGGGCGCACGGGGCCCGGGGCGGCCTCCTCGCCGTGCTGACGGGTGAGGACAACCGCCTGTCCACCTCCCGTGCCGTTGCCGTCGCCTGGCTGCTCGTCGTCTGCGGCACCCTGCTGCATCTCGCCTTCCTGCTGGCCGGTGCCTCGTCCGGCATCCGGCGCGACCGGCTCACCGACGGGCTGGGCCTCGCCGCCGGAGGCGGGCTGCTGTGCGTCCTCGCCGTTGTGTGCGCGATCGCTGTCGGGGTGCGCAGGACCGTGGCCGTACGGGTCGCCGCGCTGCGGCTGCAGAAGGTGCGCGCCGACCATCCGCGCGCGTCCGACCTGTTCTGCGACGACTCGGGGCGGGCCGCCTTCGCCGACGGGCAGTACGTGCTGATCAACGGGGCCGCCGTCGTTCTCGCCCTGACGGCGCTGACCCGTGACCCGGAGCGGCTGCCCCACATCCCGTGGGGGCTCGTGTTGCTGGTGGTGTTGTCGGCAGGGACCTATCTCGCCGGCAAGCACGCGGAGGGCGGCCGGCCCGTCGTGATGTCCGTGGTGCGCGCCCGGGAGGCCGGTGACCTGGACGGGCCCATCCGCACGGGTGACGACATCGAGATCCGGGGCACCGGCTTCGTGCCGCCGGGCGCCGACCGGCCGGACCTGCTGGCGAGGCTCGTCGTCCGCTTCGGCGCGGTCCATGTGCACGTACCGCTCGTCCCGGTGGCGGGCGGCTTCGCCAACCCGGCCGACACCCTGCTCACGGTGCCGGTACCCGTGGAGGTCGAGCCGGGCAGGGTCGACGTGCAGGTGGTGACGGCCGCCGGAGTGACGAGCAACCGCTGCCTCATCCAGATCACCGACTGACCGCGAAGCGCCCGGGCCGGGGGCGGACGAAAGCCGCCGGCCGACATGTCAGCCGAGATGTCACCCGAGTGTCACAGTGTGTGCCGCATGCCTGGTGAGCCACACGGCCTCGGCCTACGTATGGTCGTCTGACGGGGCCGAAGCGAAGGCGGGACCAGCGATGACATACACCTACGGGACGACATCGACCTACGGGACGGACAGCGAGGGGCCGCGACGCGGGTGGCGAGAGCAGGCCATCCGGTACGCGCTTCTGCCGCTGCGGCTGTTCCTCGGCGTGACCTTCGTCTACGCCGGCATCGACAAGCTCACGGACAGCCGGTTCCTGGCGGCGAGCGGCACGGGATCCATTGGCGAGGTCATGAACTCCGTGCGCGACGGCTCCGCCGTGCCCTGGCTCGTCGATCTGGCGCTCAGGAACCCGGAGGCCTTCGGCCAGGCCATCGCCATCGGCGAGATCGCCGTCGGCCTCGGCACTCTGGTCGGGCTGTTCGCCCGACTGGCCGCCCTCGGAGGTGCGCTCATCTCGCTGAGCCTGTGGCTGACCGTGAGCTGGCAGACCGATCCGTACTACTACGGCAACGACCTCGCCTACTTCATGGCCTGGCTGCCGCTGGTGCTCGCCGGGGCCCCGGTGTTCTCCCTCGAC
Source organism: Streptomyces sp. NPDC049597 (assembly GCF_040675505.1). NCBI lineage: Bacteria > Bacillati > Actinomycetota > Actinomycetes > Kitasatosporales > Streptomycetaceae > Streptomyces > Streptomyces sp. NPDC049597. Next base: position 30,906 of record NZ_JBFAOY010000004.1, on the reverse strand, counting down.
GCCGTGCTGCGGGCCCGGCGGCGCCGGACCATGTAGTGCAGGGCGGCGACGGTCCCCGCCAGGACCAGACCGCCGAACACGACCGGGAAGGCGACGAACCAGGGGGTGTGCCAGGCGCCCGCCGCATCGCCCCCGTACAGCAGGGCGGCGGTCAGGACGGACAGTCCGGCGACCAGCCTGCCGGGACGGAAGGCGTGCCGGAACTCACGACGCCGCACGGGTCACCTCCACCTGTCCGATGCCCAGTTCCAGATCGAGGACGAGCGTCCCGCCCGGTGGCGCTCCCGGCGGGGCGGGAAGCGTCCTGCGCCGGTCCTGGCCCGGGCCGACGTCCACATCGTCCGGCGCGTCGCCCGGCAGCCTGATGTCGCCGACCCCCACCTGGGCCTCCAGCCGCACCACGGCGTCCTTCGGCACGACGACCCTCAGGTGCCCCAGCCCCATCTCCGCCCTCGTCGACACCGTCTGCCCGGCGGGCAGTTCGAGTGCGGAGAGGTCGAGGGTCCCCTCCCCCGAGCCCATCTCGTAACCCGGCCGGACGGCGGTCGCCGACGCCGGCGCCCACGTCCTCTGGTCGAACCTCGTGCTGATGTCCTTCGGCAGGGCCGCGGCGCCCGCCAGCAGAGCCGCCGTCACCATCGTCAGCAGCACCGTGCCGAAACCTGTACGGCCCAGCAGCGCGCTCACGAGGAGGCCGAGGCCGAACACGGCCAGAGCGGCGACGAGCCCGATCTGCAGGGCCGTGCCCAGCGGCCGGCTGTCCCAGCTCAGGCCCGTGCCCAGACCGCCCGCGACCAGGGCCAGCAGGAACACCGCGCCGCCGATCCCGCGCGGCCCGCGCGGCTGCGGCGCCACCACGGCCTCGGCCGGCCGCGCCCCGGGGCGCGGCGGAGCGACGGCGCTCTCGGCGAGCGCCGACTCGGGGCCCCACAGGTATCCGGTGGGCACCGGCCCGGTCGTACCGTCCTTGACGATCGGGTCGCGCCACCAGGACGGGCTGTCCGGGACGGGAGGGGCCTTCGTCTCCGGCGGCGCCTCCGCGACGGCGTGGGCCGCGGCCGCGGCCGCGGGTTCGCCGCCGGGCGGGGCGTGCGTGCGCCGCTGGGACCACACGGCAGCCCCGGTCACCGCCAGCGAGAGCATCGTGACGAAGCCGAGCATGTTCCCGTTGCCCAGCATCGTCAGGAGGAGTCCGCAGCCGAGCAGGGCGAGCAGCACGGCACTCAGCGATGCGCCGTCGACGCGGCCCGTCAGCATCCTGCGGAACTCGTTCTCCTCCTCGTCGTCGGCCGGGATCAGCAGCCAGGCGAAGCCGTAGAAGATCAGGCCGATGCCGCCGGTCACCGACAGCACGCCGATCACGATCCGGAAGATCACCGGGTCTATGTCGCAGTGCCTGCCCAGCCCGGCGCAGACGCCGGCCACGACCTTGTGGCGCGGGGCGCGGCGCAGCCGCGGCGGAGGCGGCGGCTCCTGCGGTGGCTGGGGCGGCGCGGCGGTCGGCTGGGTCATGACTCCATGGTGACGGTCCCGGCGCCGGGACGGCAGCCGCCCCGACCCTGGCCGTCCCCTGATATTGCCCCTGAGGAACGGGGAATTCTCAGGGTCGGATTAAGGGACGGCCCTGATGACCGGTCCGGCGGGGCCGTGTGACGATCAGGGCATGCCAGTCGCCGCCCGTCCGACCGAGACCGAAGAGATGGCCGTCCGCAAGCTGTACCGCAGCGCCGACGGACGCATGCTCGGCGGTGTGGCGCGCGGTCTCGCCGGACATCTCGGGCTGCCGGTCGTCTGGGTGCGCCTCCTCTTCCTCGCCCTGTTCATGGCGGACGGCCTCGGCGCCCTGCTGTACGCGGTCTTCTGGATCGTCGTCCCGCTCGGCGTCGGGGGCCGGGCCGCCGAGCCGCGATCGGTCTTCGAGACCACGCCCGACGGCCGGCGCCGGCTGCGCAAGCCCGACAAGGGGCAGCTGTTCGCCCTGGTCGCGCTGCTCGTCGGCGCGGCGGTCTTCGTCGGCAATGTCGACACCAACGGCACCGCCAACCGCTACGTGTGGCCGACGCTGCTGATCGGCGCCGGTGTGGTGCTGGTGTGGCGGCAGGCGGACAACGCGCGCAGGGCCCGCTGGACCAGTCTCGACACGGACAGCCGGCGCCGCCGCCTGGTGCAACTGGCGCGCGCCCTCGCCGGGGTGGCGCTCGTGGGCATGGGCCTCACCGTCTTCATCGTCGTGCGCGGCTCGGCGGCCCAGCTGGGCAACGTGCTGACGGCCGCCATCGCCGTCATCGCCGGGGTCGCGCTGCTCGCGGGCCCCTGGCTGGTGCGGATGACCCAGGACCTCTCCGAGGAGCGGACCATGCGCATCCGCGCCCAGGAGCGGGCGGAGGTCGCCGCCCACGTCCACGACTCCGTCCTGCACACCCTCACCCTGATCCAGCGGAACGCGGACGACCCCGGCGAGGTGCGCAGGCTCGCCCGCGCCCAGGAGCGCGAGCTGCGGAACTGGCTCTACCGGCCGGAGGGCACCGGCAAGGACGAGGACGAGGAGCCCGACACCCTCGCCGAGGCGGTCAAGAGGACCGCCGCCGAGGTCGAGGACAAGCATGGCGTGCCCCTGGAGGTCGTGGTCGTCGGGGACTGCCCGCTCGACGAGAAGCTCTCCGCACAGATGCAGGCCGCGCGCGAGGCGATGGTCAATGCCGCCAAGTACGGTGGCGCGGGAGGGGCGGTCCAGGTCTACGCGGAGGTCGAGGGCCGCACGGTCTTCGTCTCGGTCCGGGACCGGGGGCCGGGATTCGACCTGGATGCCGTTCCGGGCGACAGAATGGGCGTAAGAGAATCGATCATCGGCCGGATGCAGCGCAACGGCGGCACGGCACGGCTGCGCACGGTGCCCGGCGGGGGTACCGAGGTGGAGCTCGAGATGGAGAGGGCTGACGGATGACCGAGTCTGCGCAGGAGAGCGCCGAGCGGCGCGTGCGGGTCGTGCTCGTCGACGACCACCGGATGTTCCGCGCCGGTGTGCAGGCCGAGATCGGGCAGACCGAGCGCACCGGGGTCGAGGTCGTCGGTGAGGCCGCCGACGTCGACCAGGCGGTCACCGTGATCATGGCGACCCGGCCGGAGGTCGTCCTGCTGGACGTGCACCTGCCCGGCGGCGGAGGCGTGGAGGTGCTGCGCCGCTGCGCGCCGCTGATGGCGTCGGCGGAGCACCCCGTGCGCTTCCTGGCGCTGTCGGTCTCGGACGCCGCCGAGGATGTCATCGGCGTGATTCGCGGCGGGGCCCGGGGCTATGTCACCAAGACGATCACCGGCGCCGACCTGGTCGACTCGATCTTCCGGGTGCAGGACGGCGACGCGGTGTTCTCGCCGCGGCTTGCCGGCTTCGTGCTGGACGCGTTCGCATCGACCGACGCGCCGCCCGTCGACGAGGACCTGGACCGGCTCACCCAGCGGGAGCGCGAGGTGCTGCGGCTGATCGCGCGCGGCTACGCGTACAAGGAGATCGCCAAGCAGCTGTTCATCTCGGTGAAGACGGTCGAGTCGCATGTCTCGGCGGTGCTGCGGAAGTTGCAGCTGTCCAACCGCCACGAGCTCACGCGGTGGGCGACGGCCCGGCGCCTGGTCTGACGCCGGGCGCGACGCGCGCGGCGATGCCGCCCCGCTCCGGTCCGCCGGACGCTAGGAGACCCGCGTCGCCCCGGCGAAGGGCATCAGGTCGATCGGGGCGACGCGCACGGGCGCACCGGGTCGCGGCGCGTGGATCATCTGGCCGCCGCCGATGTACAGGCCGACGTGCGAGATGCCGGAGTAGAAGAAGACCAGGTCTCCGGGAGCGAGTTGGGAGCGGGAGACGCGCTGCCCGGCGTTGATCTGGGTGTACGTGGTGCGGGGCAGCGAGACTCCGGCCGAGCGCCAGGCGGCCTGGATGAGCCCGGAGCAGTCGTACGCGGACGGCCCGGTCGCCCCCCACACGTACGGCTTGCCGAGAGCGCCGTAGGCGTACGCGACGGCCTGTGCGACCCGGCCGTTCGGCGCCTCGAGCGCGCCGCCAGGTGCGGTGGAGCGGCCGGCGCGGGCCGCGTCGGCCCCTCCGGCGTCGTACGCGGCGCGCTCCTCGGCGGGCAGCTTGGCCAGCAGTCGTTCGGCGGCGGCCAGTTTCTCCTTCACGGCCGCTTTGTGTCGTGCCAGTTCGCGCCGGTGCCGCTCCAGTTCGGCCGTCCGCTCGTCGGCCCGTGCCCTGAGCCGGCCGAGGTCCACGAGCCGGCGGTGCACACCGGCGACGGCGGCCGCGTGCCGCTCGCCGACCCGCTCGGCGAGGGAGGCGCGCGCCAGGTACTCGTCGGGGTCCGAGGTCAGCGCGAGCTGCAGGCCGGGATCGATGCCGCCGGAGCGGTACTGCGCGGTGGCGACGGAACCGAGCGCGTTGCGGGAGGCGTTGAGCCGTTCCGTCCGGCGGGCGGCCTCGTCCCGCAGCTCGTCGAGCGCTCCGCGGGCCTGCGCCGTCCGCTCCTTGGCTCCGTTGTACTTCTCGGTCGCCTCCTCGGCTTCCTGGTACAGCGTGTCGATGCGGGCCTTCAGCTGGGCGGGCGTGAGACGGGGCTCGGCGTGGGCCGAGCCGTCGAGCGCGGTCGTGGTCGCCGCGCCTGCGAGCGCGAGGGTGGCCGCGGTGCGGGCAGCCGGCCCGGTGAGCGGACGCTGCTTCGGTCTCCGGTGCGCTGCCACGGGGCGTACACGTCCTTCCTGCGTACTTGCGTACCTGCGGTCCGGCGGCGTACCGCACGGGGGAGCGGTACACCGCCGGATCTTTCGGCGGGGGCGGCCGGGCCGTCCGGCTGCACGACGGCGGTGGGGAGCCGGCCACCTGGGCGCTGACGCTAGACCTGGCGGTCGGCGGACGACGACGTGACGACGGGAAGTGCTCGAACCTGGACGGTGATGTCCGCTTGTTGTGTGCGCGACGGCGGTGCCGGCCGCATTGCGGAGCGGCACCGACCGAACGCCGCGATCGGGCTCCCCCGGCCGCCGGACGGTGGTATGGCGCCGATTAGGCTCCGGCCCATGGACGTACTCATCAATGTCTTCGTCGCGCTGCACATCATCGGCATCGCCTCCCTGCTGGGCGGATTCCTGACCCAGATGAAGGCGATGGGCGCGGGCACGGCCCGCTTCAACCCGGCGATGCTGCACGGTGCGCTGACGATGCTGATCACCGGCGTCGTGCTGGTGGGCCTCAACCAGGCCGACGACCAGACGGTGAACAACCTGAAGATCGGCGTCAAGCTGGCGGTGCTGGTGGTGATCCTCGGCCTGGTCTACGTCAAGCGGGACGAGGAGCGCGTCGACAAGGCGCTCTTCGGCGCGGTCGGCGGGCTGACGGTCGCGAACGTCTTCATCGCGACGCTCTGGACAGGTGCGCGATCACGCGCTCCACCCGGTGGTTCTCCGTGACGATGTGACGGACCAGGGCGCGCACCTGCGGGTCCTTGAC